>CALIQO010000094.1 GCA_938044055.1 uncultured Saprospiraceae bacterium | reverse complement strand
CTACTATTTCTTCATCGTCAAACGTTATTACCGTTGCTGGAAACTGAAGATCATAGCACACGCCTACATCACTGGGTAAGTAAAAGCTATCTGAAACAAAACCTTGATCCACTGTGCACTCAACCAACAGATTAATTAACTCAGAGATCTCTTCAATAGCTATGGTTTCTTGATCTTCTGTCAAGAGACTGAATGGAAAATTAAAAAACAACAAGTCCTGTTCTGATAGCAATTCTATAAATGATGAATCAGAAACGGTTACGAACTCATTGCCATTAAGGTCCGATAAAGTTACTGGATAAATCATACTGAAGCAACTGCTCTGCATATCTATCAGAAAAGCCGGAAATTGATCTTCACTGTAACCATTTTCTGGTATACAAGTGGCAAATAATAATCCCAGTTCTTCACCATTCTGAATGGTAACAGTATTCCCATCTTGATCTAATATAGATATGGGGTATACGAAATCTATGTATATAGAATCAGGATTGGTCTCTAAAAATAGCAGAACATCATCAAGATCAGTTACAGTTTCTATTTCAATGATTTCATTATTGACTGTTAGAGAAAACGGCAGGTTTATAGAAAAACAACCTAGATCTAAGGTTCCATCTTCTCGAGTCTGGATATCATCCATGAGGTCATTGTGACGTGTCTCTATTGGGTTTTCAATAGGATCTTCTGTTTCTGTCACTGTAACATCATCCTTGGTACAGGATGTTGTTGATATCGAAACGATCAAGATAATTGAGAAATAATATAATAGGTGTTTCATTGTTAATTTTTTTGCGGTAGAGAAAAAATATAAACTTGATTCACTTACCTTATATGCAATCGTGTCTCAAAACGCTGCACGGTTATTCGGATTTTTTAAATTTAATTATACTTATTTGACTATTCCATACATTTAGCGATTATAATAATCGTTGTAGTAATGTTTGTCCCGGCCAATAATTATCGATGAATTAACAAGTTTCTATAAGATTGCATATGTTCTTGCTCTTTTATCCCTCGAATCTAGAATCTCATTTTTTGACTTCAAGAAAAGATTGTACTTTGGATAAAAATTAACTATGCATATAGCTGCTAAAATCATTGTAGGCCTGATAGCATTTTTGCACCTCTATATTATGTGGTTCGAAATGTTTGCCTGGGAAACAAGAGGAAAAAAAGTATTCAGGGGATTTCCGGAAGAAGCGTACCGTCATCTTAAAGTTCCGATGGCTAATCAAGGCTTATACAATGGATTCTTAGCTGCAGGTTTAATCTGGTCATTAATCATATCGGATGTTGTCTGGCAGAAGAATATTGCTATATTTTTCTTAGCCTGTGTCGCTGTTGCCGGGCTGTATGGATCTATTACTGCGGCTAAGAAAATATTATACGTCCAGACTGTACCAGCAACTATAGGTATATTGCTGATTCTATTTTTATAAGTCAGAATTCCTAAGGATGGCAGTAGAAGAACAGATTAAGAGACTTTCCAGTCTTATCTCAGAAATGGAAAAAAGAAATGAAGCAGTATCTAAGGTAAAAGTTGGATGGCACATCTATCATGCCTTACTTGTCATTGTTAAGGTTGTTAGAACTCTTGAGAAGTCAGAACTTTCTAAAAAACCCTTGGACACCAGTATGTTTCAGCGGATGTTTTTTCTTTTAAAAATGATCCCTAGAGGAAAGGCTATAGCACCTAAAGCTGTGCGTCCGCCAGAATCATTTAAAGAAGAAGACCTGAATAGCCTTGCAGATATAGCACTGTCTGTTTTATCAGGTGTACCTGAAATATCAGCGCTTGCCCAGTTTAACCATCCTAGAGTAGGCATGTTGAATAGGGATAAAACCGTAAAATTTCTGGGCATCCATACAGCGCATCATCTAAAAATAATCGACGATATTCTCGCTTAAAATAGGTCGATGAAGTAAGTTTTTTTCACATTTTTATCTTAGATTTCAGGATGGAATTACAACGATTAAATTTAAAATGCCAGCAATTAAGGCTTGGCCTCATAGCCTGCACTTTTATTTTGTTCTCTTTTAATACAACTCTTATGTCACAGATAGATATGCCTTCTGCAAGCCCATTATTTTCTGTAATGGGTAAGATCGGACTTACAGAAGTTAAGGTGGATTACTCTAGACCGAGTGCTAAAGGTAGACAAGTAAGTGGTAACTTGATTCCCCTTAACGAAGTATGGAGAACTGGTGCCAATGCCTCCACAAAAATTACGTTTTCCAAAAACGTAAAGCTTAATGGACATCCTGTAGAAGCAGGGACATACGCTTTATACTCAATCTTCAGAGAAGATTCGGCAACAGTGATTCTTCACAACAACCTGAACCTGTATGGTGTGCTCGGCTATAACCAGGAAGATGACTATCTGCGCTTCGATGTTAAAGTAAAACATCCCAGTAGCCATTACGAAACCATGACTATCAGTTTCTCAGATTTTACAATCAGATCTGCCAACTTTAACCTCAAGTGGGAACACACTAAGATGATGTTTCAGATTGAAACAGAAGTTGATTCCTATGTAATGGCTGACATCGAAGAAAAATTAAAAGATGCTTCTGTCGCTGAAGGCAATACATACTTTCAAGCGGCTTACTATTATTATCACAACGATAAAGATTTAAACAAGGCACTAGACTGGGTAACAACAGCTATAGAAAAGTCAGATAAAGTACAATACTGGGTGGTCTACTTAAGAGCTCAGATTAACTATGCTTTAGGAAACAAAGCTGCTGCTACGGCAGATGCACAACTTTCTATGGACCATGCCACACAAGGCGGAAACAAGGATTATGTCCGACTTAATGAAGCTCTGCTTAAGCAGATAAACGAATAGTACTTTATGAAGAAAATTGCGTTAGCAGCAGTGATTCTCTGTGGGTTGATTGCTGGAAGTAATGGTGTTCTTATAAAGTATATGTCATCTATGTCGGCTGGATCTATAGGGTTTTTCCGAACTTTTATTCCAGCTTTGTTTCTTCTTGTTTTACTTTTAAAAAGAGAAGAATCTCTGTGGCGTGGAAATACCAAGAAGATGATGCTGGCCTCTACCATCAACGCAGGGAGGATGTACCTATACCTTATAGCATTCATATATACAAGCATCGGTAATGCAGTTGTGCTTTTCTATTCTTGGCCTATTTTTACTGCCTTGATCGGTATGGTTTATCTCAAGGAAAAAGTTTCTCTCAAGCACATGCTTCTTCTTCTAACCGCCTTTTTAGGCCTTGTTCTCATCTACTCAGAAAAAACTTTTTCATTTCAAGATCGAGATTTTATAGGCATGATAGCAGCGGTCGGTGCTGCACTGGGGTACTCAATTACTGTGGTGATATTCAAGTCAGAATCGGATAATTATCACCGCAACGAACTGATCTTTTTTCAGAATTTGGTGGGCGTATTCGTTTTCATCCCTTTCTTGTTTTTCAATTTTCCCACGATAGAAATTCCACACTTAGGGATGGCTGTCTTTTATGCTTTTCTGATAGGCGTCGTAGTCTTTAGTTTGTTTTTCTATGGATTAAAACACCTTAAGGCATCCACGGCTTCTTCCTTGATGTACATGGAAGTGGTAAGTGCAATTGCCATCGGCGTGATCTTCTTAGGAGAGTCTATGAGCATGCGGATGGTCATAGGAGGAATTATGATTCTTGTAAGTAGTTTTTCGCTTACGCAAATGCGCCAGTAGCGTCATCCATGAACAGCACTAACAACAACTTTACCCATTACTTGTCGATCCATCATTTCTTCCAGAGCCAATGCTGCATCTTCTAACTTAAAAACTTTATGTATGTGAGGATTGATGGTTCCTTTTTCCAACATCTGTATAAGTTCGATGCTGTTTTTCATATTTTCTCCAGGGAATTTTTGCGCAAAGCTGCCCCAGAATACGCCGACCACTTGACAACTTTTCAACAATGGTAAGTTCAGTGGAATACTAGGGATGTCACCTGTTGCGAAACCTACAACTAAGTGCCTTCCATTCCAAGACAGAGACCGCAGTGCTGATTCTGAATAGTCGCCACCGACAGGATCGTAGACAACATCTATACCATTGCCATCCGTGATTTCTTTAATGCGAGTCCGTAGGTCTTCTTGGGCATAGTTGATGACGTGATCAGCACCA
>CALIQO010000093.1 GCA_938044055.1 uncultured Saprospiraceae bacterium | reverse complement strand
TTTTTAATCCGCGCAATACTTCTGTTTCGTATCCAGGATCATCATCAAGCATATCACAACTTAAACCAAATTCTTTATACACATTTTTGTCATCATAGACAATGTGTTTTTCAGAGTTATTCATTTTACCAAGAACATAGTTCTTGTCATCGGTACTTATAATTCCAGCTACTTCATTCTCATAAAATGAAACAGAAACCAATGAAGCTTTGTCTCCTTTTACAATTCCACGATAGTGAACACCAGGTCTAGTCTTTATAATTTTACCTGAAGCTGTTGCAAATTGAAAGTTCTCATCAAAAATATTAACCTTCACCATCTCAAGCTCAAGATTATTTCTATAAGTGCTCGGAATAGTCAATGTAATGTAATCAGGGGCAGTTCGATTTACACTTTTCAGAGAAGAATCATCAAGGTTTAGTAATGTGAAATCCTCAACGAAATCATCTACTATATCCCTATCTCTGGAATTAGCAGGACTAATTGAGAATAGTGTTCCTGTAGGTGTGTTGTTTAATTCAGCTCTTGCCTGCTTTACTAAATCAAGTGGCTTTAAGGCTGTTTTCTGGGCGCTTATTTCAAAGCATAGCAATGCTAAGGCCACCCAGGGTAGTAGTAATTTTTTCATAGTTCAAACAATGTTTTATAATAATTAATGTGATTAAAAATAGAATACACTCAGTGGTTGTGATTTATACGGAAAAGATAAGAAGCTTTCATTTCTTAACTTAAAATTAAAATTAGTAAAAATGCAGAATTGACAAAATTATAAGTGGACAAAAATCAAGGATTACAGAATATTCTACTACCTATGGTGGATTTTAATAATGGTTATCTATTAAGGGTAAACCCTTAATTATTATAAAGTCAATATTTAAAAGTTTCCTTCTACATCTTATGGTATATTTACTTTAATGGAATAATGAAGTTGAAAAAAATGCACAAGTTATCTGACAAGACATCTAAGCTTAAAAAAAGGCAATCTAGATTCAGAAATTATTTACCGTTGATCGTTCTTATAATAATGGTTCTGATAGGAATCATTCTTATTATAAAACGATCAATATTATAAAATGGCCACTATTAGAATTAAGCTGATTATTTCATTCTTTATCCTTTTTCTATTTTTTTTCTTGCTGCCTCTTCAGAGTTGTGACAAGTCTGATTCGTTACCGGAAAACCAAGGATTGGAAATTTTAGTTACAGATGAATCTGTTCAATCGATATTGTTGAAACAAGGAGTGCAAGAAATTGTGTTTGACCTTGACAATGGGGCACAGTTTAAGTTTATGGCGTACGCCCCTGAAGACATAAAGAATCCTCCGCTGATTCTTGCATTACACTGGGCTGGAGATGAAACTACATATCAGACTTATGGTCCGTGTCAGGCTATAGATGGTTTTAAAGATAGTGGAGCTATAATATTGATACCCTCGTCCGCAGGAGGTATCTGGTGGGATCAATCGATGTATGATTTAATGGTAGATCTGATTGATAAAACTGTAAAGCACTGGAACGTAGATAGAGAAAAAGTTGCCATCACAGGTTATAGCAATGGAGGCAGTGCTTCCTGGTTGTACGCTGAAGTAGGCTACAATGTATTCTCTGCGGCCATACCCATCTGTGGAAGTTATGGGAGTTCGCCTAAATTCGACATACCCATATATGCCATTCATGGTGAAAATGATGAGCTTTTTCCTTTTACATCTACAGAACAAGTTGTGCAAGGCTCTATTGCTAAAGGATCTGATATAACCTGGATTAAAGCTGCAGGAAGAAGTCACTTCGAAGGTTGTATGTATAAGGAATATGTTCAGGCAGCTTCAGAATGGTTGAAGAATGAAGTGTGGAAGTAATGTTCTGATTGTTCGGCATGCTTTCTTATATTATAAAATGTACTTAGCTGAATTCGTACTTCAGATTTCCGCATAGACATTTAGATAAATTGACATAGTCTATGTAATTTCTTTTAATATAGATGCTATTCCTTCTTGATAACTAGTAACCTTAAATTCTGGAAAACGATTCTTAAACTTAGAAGAGTCAAAAATGTTATCAATGGCATACCTAGGAAATAACTCTTGGGTCTCTTTTACAATCTCATTGAAAAGAGCAACTCCTTTTAATACCCATCTATTAAGTACTTTAAGAGGTATATCTTTACCCAGTTGGCTAGATATTTCAGCAACGAATTGTTCTGTAGTTAATCGATTGTCATCACAGGGTAAGTGCCATACTTGATTGTATGCTTTAGGTGTATTACCGAGGAGGGCTGTCGATTTACTAGCATCTGGTGTATAGATTAAGGTTCTTACTGTATCTTTTCTTATGAAACATTGAGCTGCTTTTCCTTTTTTGATGTTTTCGAAAATCAAAGCATTGGAAATACTCTTCGTTTTTCCAGGGCCATAGAATTCTGGCGCTCTAGCAATAAGTGCTTCAATGTTTCCTTTCTTCATCTCAGCATGTAATAGATCTATGGCTTTTTTCTTCCCTTGACCTTTTTTGCCGGAAGGGTTATAAGGAGTATCTTCTTTCTGAATGGCAACATCTTGTGGGTAAGCATAAGTATTGTCGAAGTATACCAGCTTGCTTCCATGTTGCATACACGCTTCGATGATATTTTTCATAATCTTAACCCATCCATCTATCCATACATCGGACCTATAGGGTAGACCAGCAGTAAGGTAAACTATATCGGCTCCATTTACTGCTTCAATAACTTGATTTAATTGATAGAGATCTGCTTTTCTTAATAGATCCTCAGAATGTACTTTAGAAGGGTTGCGACCTACAAGGGTAATATCAGATGTATATTGATTTCTTAATACTTTGGCAAGTTCTTCGCCGATAATACCATTAGCGCCTAGGATAGTCTGCATGTTATAATGCTTTAATGGATTAAGTAATAAATTGATGTCATATTCACCGATGCACGTCTAGGCAATCATGTGTATCCTAACCGGATTTTTCTCTAAAGGGACCGATATTAAAAATGTCGTCCCATTATTGATGTCAATATTAATATCCGCTTCTATTTTTTCTGAAAACGATTTTACTAATTGCATGCCTAAGGATTTAGGCCTTTCCGGAATTTCTGTAAATCCTATTCCAGGCCCATTGTCAGAAATTTCTAACCATATAATGTTTTCAACTTTTTTTATTGAAACGAGTAGGGTAGGATTATGGTGGTTATTTAAGCCGTACTTAAAAGCATTGGTCACCAATTCGTTGACAATTAATCCCAGAGGAATAAGGGTGTCAATATCTAGATTGAAGTTGTCGAATTCTTTGGTCAATTTTAGATAGGTTTCATCCTGATGGTATGTATGAACAAGATGAGTCACTAAATCTTCAAAGTACAGTTTAACATTTACCGTACTTAAGTCTTCTTGACCATACAAGGTTTTATGCAATATGGAGATGGATTGTACCCGCTCTTTACCTGTGTTAAGTGCCTGAATAATTCTCTCATCATTTTCATAATACTTCTGTAAGCCTAGAAGAGAAGATACGACTTGCAAGTTGTTTTTAACCCGATGATGAATTTCCTTAATGAGGTACTTGTTCTCATCAAGAGATTTCTTAAGTTCTGTGTTGGAAGATTCAAGTTCTTGCGAGAATTTATTCCTACTCTGATATAATCTGAATATCCATATACCTATCATGAAAAGGACGAAAGCTATTCCTCCTAGAATGTATTTCTGTACTTTTTCTTTTTTAAGACGATCGACATTCTTATTGAAGTCAAGCATTAAAGTATCTATTTCATTTTTGGCGTTTCTCTTAATTCGATCTATTTCTAATTGAGAAATGTAGGCCAGCTTTTCTTCTGATAAGATAATATCACGGATACTATCGGCAGCTGCTTTATAGGAATATGCTTTCTTGTAATTGTTTTCATTTCTGTAATGCTCATCGTAAGTTTCGTAAATCTCCAATTTAGAATGATTGTCTTCAAAACCTTCTAGCATTTTTTCCGCAATCGAAAGATAAGGAAGCGCTGATGATGGAGAGGAACACAGATTGTAATACTGGTAACTTATTATTTCACCATCCAGCTTCATTCCCACTTCATCAAATTTTTCTGCCATTTCTCTATAATTATTCATAGCAATAGATGCTTGCTTACAATCTTTATTTTCGAAATGTTTATCGAACGTATAATACCAACCGTATATCTGAAACTTATAAGATGAATAGGATAAGTAAAAATTGATAACTGAATCTCTGACAGGTACAACTTCTTCTAGAGACTTAATTTCTACCATAGCATTGAGTAAGTTGGCAGTAATCGTTTTTTTAAACCTGTCCTGGAATTCTCCATTGACTATTTTATTAAGTGTAGATTCTAATACATCGTATGAAGCTTGATGATTTCCTATTGAATTAAACAATATACCTACGCGATTATACATGTCTGGTAGGTTGTTACCTATTTTTCCAGATCGTTTATAAAGTTCTATAGATTTATAATAATTATCGAGAGCCTCAGGATAGTTTCCATAAAGCTGATGGTGCCAGCCGTATTTTTTATAGGTCGCAGCAAGATGATAAGGGTCTTGCTTTACTTGCCAGTATGCATGTACCGTATCAAGGATTTCAATGGTTTTATCTTTTTCTCTAAGAGACATAAGATCCCATGTCTTTGTTCCTAGAAAAACATGGTACAACGAATCGTTACCATTCCGCTTAAAATCTTCTAAAGCCAGTTCTAGAATCTCGCGGGTTAATTTTACAGAATGAAATCTTTGATTTCTAGATAATTCAGTATAAGCTAGACCCCTTTCTTTTAAATCAGATATAGATGATAACGAATCTAGTTTAATCTTAACATCTGCTATTCTGTCTTCAT
>CALIQO010000092.1 GCA_938044055.1 uncultured Saprospiraceae bacterium | reverse complement strand
GCTTTATGAAACTCGCCTTCCATAAAATCGAACATACTTGGAGATACTTCGAATGAGTATGTATCTCCTTTGTTGATATTTCTATCTATAACCCGTTTTCTCCTTATAGATTGGTCAGCCGATATATAATGCAATTGAACATCCTTGCCGTGTTCTTCTATCCATTGTAGGAACAGTTTTCTTTTCTCTCGTTTGGTAAATCCGAGATCAAGAATAACTTCACAATTACTGTCTGTTATGTCCTTGGATATTTCCCAGATAAGTTTTTCGCACCTTGAGACCCTTTCCATAATCCATTTTAGATTCATAGATTTAGGAAGATCATCGCCGTACAGTTTTCACATCCAGTTATCAATCGATAAGTGTACACCTTCAACTTCTTGTGCTAATTTTTTCGCATAGGTAGACTTGCCTGATCCTTGAGGTCCGAAAACAATGTGTACTTTACTCATAAAGTTAAGCCGATACTATTGCCGTGGTCAACTTGTGATCTAAGAGGTAATCAATAACTGCCTTCTAGATATTCCTCTTCTTTAGGATCTGGGCCATAATCGTTGTCTCCGTGATCGCCTTCTAATACCATAAATACAAAAAGTACTATTCCACCTAATGGTATGAAGTTTATTAAGAACATCCATCCAGATTTATTGGTGTCATGCAATCTTCTTACAACAAGTGCGATTGATGGAACAATGGCTGCAAGTAGATAGACAAAAGGAATAAAAATGAATACTCGACTTAACATCATCGGTAACATACAGGCAAACATAGCTATGAAATGAAAGAGAGCAAAGTACCAGTATTCTGCTCTGCGAGCTCTCCCTTCGAAATCTGCATAGTGCTGAAAAGCCTTGATGTAATAATCTGATGGACGCATATTGATTAGTTTTTTGAAATATAAAAATAAATAAATTAAGAGAATTTATTCAATTCTCATTATAATGTAAGCGCGATCAATAAAATAATTGCAATTGTACCAATTGATTTTGAATGGCAAAGACCGAAACAAGAAATCATATTATCCGGACGGCTGCAGATCTATTCTATGAAAATGGAATTAATCAGACGGGTATCAATGAAGTTATAAAGCAGAGTGGAATTGCTAAAGCAACCCTGTATGCACATTTTTCTTCTAAGGATGAATTGATCAAAGCTTATATATCTTATAAGGATAAAGAACTTATGATAGCCATAAGTGAATTTCTCGCACCGCTACCATCAGGGAAGAAAAAATTGTTGGGCGTACTAGAGTTCGTAAAAGAGTTCTACCACGGTGGTAGCTTTAATGGATGCTGGTGTGTAAGGTCTATGGCAGAAATACCTGTAAGTAACACAGCAATGAGAAAGTATATAAGCGATAGCAAAAGAAAATTCCTTGATTATTTAATAGATTTGGTGAAGGATGGATTTCCAGGATTAAGTAAATCGAAAGTAAATACTAGAGCTGAAGCCCTCTATCTTTTCTATGAAAGCTCAGTCTCAGAAAGTTATCTTCATAATGAAGAATGGCCTATTACTAGGAATATTGAGTTGCTAAAACAATATCTAAAAAATGTTAATTAATAATTAAACAGACAAGTCTGTCTACCACATTGTCATTTTGATTTGTCTATTTGTTGAATACAATAAATACAGACTTGTCTGTTCACTAAAATTAGTTATTATGACATTTAACAATCGAACAGCCATCGTTATAGGTGGCACAAGTGGCATAGGAAGAGCCACAGCTGAATTACTACTGGATCATGGAGCCACTGTTCACATTCTTGGACGATCTCCCCATAAGGTAGAAGATCGGCCTAACCTCCACAAGCATGCAGTAGATATATCAGATACAGAACAGGTTTTGGAATTTCAAAACAAAATAGCTGCCATGGATAATGTAGACTACTTGGTTAATGCATCAGGAATTTTTGCGCCGAAGCCTTTTTTAGACCACACACTGGAAGACTACAATTCATACTTAGATCTCAATAGAGGATTCTTTTTCTTAACGCAAGCAGTTTCTCAGAAGATGGTCGGAACGGGCGGGGGATCAATAGTCAATGTAGGATCTATGTGGGCTAAGCAAGCAGTTAAGGCAACTCCTTCTTCTGCTTATTCTATGCAGAAAGCTGGATTACACTCACTTACCCAGCATCTTGCAATGGAACTTGCCGACCATAATGTCAGGGTCAATGCAGTATCCCCTGCTGTTGTAGAAACTCCAGTTTATCACGGAGTATTCGGTGGATCAGATGCGGCTAAAGAAGCTTTAGTAGGATTCAATGCATTTCACCCGATCGGGAGGAATGGTAAATCTACCGATATAGCAAGTGCTATCGCGTTTTTACTTTCTGAGGATTCTTCCTGGGTGACTGGAACCATCATCGATGTAGATGGTGGTGTCATGGCTGGTCGCAATTAATCGACAACCTAAAGACAATAAAGGCCGAGGAGAAATATATTGGCTCCTCGGCTTTTACCAATTTAAGATTATCAATTTCAATTCGTTTTGTATATTGTCATATAAACAATATGGTACTATGACAACTCGACGATCCTTCCTTAATAAATCTTTAGTAGCGGCAGCTGGCAGCTTTATTGCTACTTCTTCTTGTGGCCAATCACAAGAAAAGAAAGTGGTAGCCGATGCATCATTGCCAGTACTTCCATCTCTGAAAGGACGCACAGTATTGTTTACATATGGAGGATGGGATGGGCATGAACCGGAAAAATTTAGAGACTATATGAAGCCATGGTTGGAATCAGAAGGTGCCACAGTAGAAGTTTCTGCTGACTTAAAAGTCTATGCTGACAACGACCTTATGG
Organism: uncultured Saprospiraceae bacterium; assembly: GCA_938044055.1. GTDB lineage: Bacteria > Bacteroidota > Bacteroidia > Chitinophagales > Saprospiraceae > JABDLO01. The sequence goes on along the minus strand of CALIQO010000092.1, from coordinate 1,608 downwards.
ATGGCATCGATCTGGTTATTCAATTATATACCATGTCCGAAATTAAGGAGGACCAAGAAAAAGGATTGCTTCGTGCGGTAAAACAAGGTACTGGAATGGCAGGATGGCACGGAGGCATGTGTGATGCTTTTCGGAATAATGTAGAGTACCAGTATATGACCGGTGGACAATGGGTATCACATCCAGGGGGTATTGTAGATTATGAAGTAAAGGTTCTAGATACAGGTGATCCGGTTACTGAAGGCTTAAGTAGTTTCAGTATGAAGAGCGAACAATACTACATGCATATCGACCCCAATGTAAAAGTTCTTGCCACAACAACGTTTAATGGCGACCACGATTCATGGATAGATGGATGCGTACTCCCTGTAGCATGGAAAAAAATGTACGGTAAGGGACGTATATTTTATACATCTCTAGGACATAACCTCAGCCATGTGACAGATGTGACTCCTGCTATAGAAATAATAAAAAGAGGGATAAAATGGGCCAGTGCAAGCAAGTATGAAGCCCCTGAAGCGTGGTTAAATCCGTTGTACGCTTAGACATAATTTTCACACTTTACTTAACACCCTCTACTGGTTTTCATAGAGGCAGAATTTCTATGATTCTGTATATGGTTGCTACAATAAGCCAATAGATATTTGGGCTATCAGATAATTCAAGATGAATTTCTCTGCATAACCCATAATTATTGACCATGTTAAAATCTACTTCTGTTCTCCTTTTTATATTTCTGACAACGAGTATATACTGTCAGAAAATTTCTCACACCTTATTAAGTAATTCTGGAGGAGATTCTCACAATGAGAATATTCATCTTTCAGTAAGTATAGGAGAATCCTTTATCGGGATGAGTAAAGGGAATACCCATTCTCTTCTTACTGGCTTCCAACAGATGGAAGGAGACATGAGTTCTTCTATTTTCAATGTTGATGGATATGAAGTAGAAATCACCATGTTTCCTAATCCAGTACAAGATGTTTTATTCATATATCTCGATTCTGAGATTAGAATTTCAAATTTAAAAATGCGGATCTACAATCTGCAAGGGGTAGTTACTCACGCTGATTTATTACAAGACATGCAGTCTGAGATTGATATCTCGAATCTACCACCTGGAATGTATGTTATCACCCTAGTTTCTAATCAAGGGTCGATTTCATCACACAAGTTTATCAAGTCTTAAACCGCTTATTTACATCTATCAAATTTATTCAAACCTATTCATACCATGAAAACTAAATTATTCTGTTTACTTATTCTACTGACTATTTTAAAACTAGATTTGATTTCACAATCAATTGGTTATAACTATCAAGCATCAGTAAGAGACTCAGAAGGTCTACCTATAGCCTCTCAGAATTTCGATGCTACCTTCCAATTAATAAGGGGAAGTCAAGTACTTTTCACTGAAAGTAAATCGGTTACGTCTAATGACTTTGGTATAATAAATACCCGAGTTCTTTTTTCTGAAGCGGATATGAGAGACATTCCGTGGGGGAGTTCAGCCCTTACACTTAAAGCTTCTTTTAAAGGTGGAGGAGAAGAAATAATGCAAGAATCCTCTATTATAACACAACCATTTTCTGCCATAAGTGGATCTTC
>CALIQO010000091.1 GCA_938044055.1 uncultured Saprospiraceae bacterium | reverse complement strand
ATTATGAATCTCAATAACTTTCAAGTGGGCTGAAATTATTAAGTCAATAGTCTGCGAAAGTCGATAACATCTTAGGTGATTTTAACTTTCGAAAACATACGTTGAGATAACTATCCAATCCGTTTAATACATTTTTTTAGGTCCTGAGGCGATTGTACTCAGGACTATTTCTTTTGGTCTATTAAAAGACCATCTGCTGTAAATCTAAGTGGCATTTTCTTATATTTATTTAGCTGCATTTACAATACGGATGATTTTTCCATTGTTTTCATCGGTCAATATGTATAATTCTCCATCAGGACTCTGTACAGCCTTCCGGGTTCTGTGTCTATCGTTGACGAACAATTCTTCAACACTTAAAATTTCTTCATCTTCTATCGTAAGCCTCCAGAAGTTGCCGCGTGATAATCCAGGTATGATTAAATTGTTCCTCCATTGTGGGAACTCACTTCCAGTATAAAAAGTCAATCCAGTCGGAGCAATGGTTTTGTACCACGACCACTTAGGAACCGTAAAATTTCGATCCAATTCTGGTGGCTTGTAACCGCCGCGGTATCCTCCGGTACTTATGATAGGCCATCCATAGTTTTTTCCAGCTTGAAGCAAATTGAGCTCATCGCCCTGGATTGTTCCGTGCTCGGAAAACCATATTTTACCTGTTCTAGGATCTGTGGTTAATCCTTGTGAGGCTCTTATGCCTAAAGCATAGATACCCTCTACGGCATTATCGCTTATAACTGGGTTATCTTCTGGAATCGAACCATCGGAATGGATTCTATATATTTTTCCTCTAGCATCTTGATAGTCCTGGGCAATAGGCATTGCTGGTTGCAGTGAATCGCCATATAGTCGCTCTCCAGCAGTAACGTAAAGCATGCCGTCGTTGCCAAAAATCATTCCACCACCAAAGTGGAATAATCCATCTGCATAGGGTAGGACTTCAAGGATGGTTTTAACTTCTGTCAACCGATTGTCTATGAGTTTTCCTCGGATAACTTTAGTTGCGAACTTCTCATCTCTTTCCGAAACATAGGAGACGTAGATCCATCTGTTGTTTTCGAAATCGGGATCTAATATAATTTCGAATAGTCCGGCGTTGTATTTTTTTTTGGAACCATGGCCACTTTGAGGGTTGGTGCCTTTCGGATATTTGGATAGATCAATAAGCAAACTATCTGCTAAGTCACTAGGGAATCCTGTGATCTCTATCTTGGTTTTACTGACTAAATCAATCTGTAATAAATTTCCATCTTTTTCAGCCACAAGGGCTATTCTGTCAGAAAGGAATGCCATACTCCATGGTCGTTTCAGCCCTTCCATTACAACTTCCTTGGTAGGGATGGCTTGTAAGTGCTGAGCCTTATGCTCCTGTGTACTCGAGCCATCAGGTTTACAGGAAACGATGAACAATAAGAAGAGTAGAATTATTAAGTTAAATTTCATAAATATTGAATAAAGTTGCTAGAATTATGGTGTTAAGGATAAAATGGAAATATCATTCTTTAGAATTAATGTCCTTGAGTTTAGAGGAAGCGATCTTATCTACGATGTACCATTCTCCATCTTCCTTCATCATGTTAAAGTAATCGGTGTATAGTCTATCTGCGGTGTAAATTTCGCACTTAGCGCTTGCGGTATATCCGGTCACATCAACTTTTACGATGCGTCCTCCAGCGTTCTGCCGTCGTGGTCGTGGCTTAAAAAAACCGAGGTAAGTTGAGCGATCATAAATGATAACCTTGCCATCTTTTAGGTTTTTTAATTGGCAAGTTGTGTGCATGGCGCGACCCAGTTTGGTTGTATCAACAGTCATCCATCCTTCGAAGTAAAGATTGATCTTATCCGATATCTGGGAAATTTCTGCCTGATTCAGATTGACTTGAGGTTGCTGTAGAATTTCTTGTGTTTTCTTATTGCATGAAATAATGAATATGATTAATATAACCCATCCAGTGCCTATCTTAATTCTGCCCATACGTTTAACGTGTTTTAATGGTTAAGTCATAAAGCTCTATGTATTGAGAGATTAATGCACTATTCCCACGTATCAATAGGTTCTGTTTTATAATATAAGACCGAATTCCCCAGGATATTAGAGAATCTGCTGGTTTTTATACTGAGTAGGCGTGATTTCTTTTATCTTTTTAAAAGTGGTAAAAAAAGTGGATTTAGACTTAAATCCAACTTCATATCCAATTCCTTCAAAGGATAGTTCCTCAGAATTTAACAATAGATCGCAAGCTGCTTCTATTCTATTTTCGTTTATGAAGGTCTTAAAGCTTTTTCCCATATTGTCATTAAGCAACTGTGACAACATATGCGGTGTGATGTCTAACATTTCTGCAACTGACTTAAGTTTTACTTCCTTGTTTTTATAAATCTTCTGAGATTTAATCAATTCATCTAATCCAGCTAATAGTTGCACAGCTTTCTGAGGTTCTATTTTCTTATCCTGATATTTTGGTTTTGCTGCGGCTTCTTTCTTTTTGAACTGTCGTTGATTGAAGAAACCATAGGCTACCAGATATAAGAATAGTGAGAAAACCAATGGGCCCGTTATGTAATATGCGGTAGAGTGGCCGAAAAGTGCGAGAAAGAAAGCCGATGCAATGGCTACATTTCCTAGATATACAATGATCAACCATTTTTCAGTAGATCGTAGTTTCTGATTCTTTCGAAACAGCTTAGTCACCTCAGGGAATATCAAGGTTCCCGCCATGAGGATTCCTAGGAGCCACACTATGTATATTGAATTTACGGCATATTTATTCCAAAATACTGGATACTGATGATAAGGACGCAGTAATCCGACAATAATAATAGTCAAGAAAAGGCCAGTTAATATATACTTCCATGATTTAGGTATTGCCTTAATATCTGACAATACGGATTTTATATAGAAGTATAGCAATGGGCCTATGAATATACAAGCCGATAATCCGAGTTGCTTGATACTCTCGTGGATGTCAGGGTTAAAGTATAAGGCAATGGATTTTCCTATACGGGTTGTCAATGCTAAAATAAGTGATCCTAGGAGCAGATTAGGTAGCACCTTCTCTCTAGAAAAAATCAAAAGATAGGTACACAATAAGATGCCATTAAAAACGCCAAGAACACTGAAAAAAAATATAATACTGTTCATTTTAAACCCTGAAAATCTTTATTAATAACATCCGCCGAAATTTTATGTTGTTATACTAAATTACATAATTATGTACGAAGTAAAGATATCCATTAGATTGCATAAGGCGGTACCACGTAATGGGATTGTTTAAACCTTTACACACCTTATTACATTTTGTACAGCTCAGATAGGAAAGTCGTTCAGTCTGGTGACTAAAAAAGCGTATTTGCGTAAGCGAGACCTGTCTGCTAATTAGACGTATCAACCAATAAAGAAGCCGCAGCTACATCTATGTACCAAGTCAAGTCGTCGGTGGTAGGCGCTACCAAGGAAGCTGGATAATTTTCATACCCTTTTTTCTGAAGATGGATTTCCTTAATCTTCTCAGCCTTATTAGATCCTGTGACCAAGAAGGCAACTTGCTTCGCATTATTGATGATGTTGCCGTTGATAGATACCCGCTGCTGACAGGTGACAGGATGGGTTGCCACCACACAATGATAGACACTGTTCCACAGGTCAATCTCATGTGGAAATATAGATGCTGTATGCCCATCGTCTCCCA
>CALIQO010000090.1 GCA_938044055.1 uncultured Saprospiraceae bacterium | reverse complement strand
GCTGTTGCTGGAAGTTGGAAAACAATAGATATATACGATGTTACGGATTGCGGAAATCCTATTCTTGAAGAAAGAATCATCGATGGTGACAACGTGACGTGGAGAGATTTTAAAGAATATGGAGATTATATCTATGCGGTGTGTGATGGAAGAGATATCCATTGCAAGCGAGGTCTAATCGTTATCAACAAAAATGATTATACCTGGACCAATAGTGATACTGCATTCCGTGCAGCCCACAACATATTTCTAGAAGGTGGTAGATTGTATGTAGTAGGTACTAGAAACAGTTATTCTGACGGTGTCATTATATATGATGTCGAAACAGATCCAGAAAATCCAGTTGTTATTGCTAAGCATCACTTAGCAGGCGGATATATCCATGACATCTATGTTGAGAATGATATAGCCTATGCTTCTAGTGGCTACGACGGAATGTATATTTTTGACTTTTCAGATGCACTTAATCCTGTCTTTATAGGCTCTAATGGTTTAACTGAACAATACAACCATAGTAGTTGGAAACATCCTGAAGCAGATGTTGTTTATGTTGCTGAAGAAGTAGGTTCTAACCTTCTTATGCAAGTTCTCGATATATCAGATCAAGCTAATCCTGTAATAACCAATTACTTCAATGCACCCTTGGAAGATGCAAGTAATTTCATTCCCCACAACCCATATGTACATGAAGAGTTATTGTATGTTTCTCATTACAATGACGGAATCCAGATTTTTGATGTTTCAGATCCTAACGATCCCGTCCGAGTTGCTTATTATGATACCTATCCTCAGAATAATGGAAATGGATATAACGGTTATAATGGTGCTTGGGGAGTATACCCATTCCACCCATCAGGATGTATCCTTGCCACCGATATCAACAATGGATTCTTTACATTGAAAATTCAGAAATACGGAATCGGAAGTTCTGTAACTGAAGGGTATTTATACCTTAAAGAAGCAGGAAGCGGAATCATACTTACGAGTATAACTGGCAATAGCTATAAAGTAACAGTCTCAGATGCAGGAGATATAATTACATTGCCTCTTATAATGCCTCCTAATTCTTCTGCTATGAAGCTGGAAAGAAGCCAATTAGTAACTGGAGATGGAACAGGAGTTATTATGACTAGTTCTGGAGGTAATACCTTTAAGGTTTCTTACAACGGAAGTGGAATAAGTGTAGTTCCTAGCGGCAGTTTATCTGGCTTAGATCTATCTACTTTAGAAACTGGAGACATACACATTGCCAGAAAAAATGGGGGTGTTATATTTTATAACGGCACCACTTGTGGTAAATCTTTTATAGATGCATCTGGATCGTTCATGGTTTCTCCATATACCTGTCCTCAAGAATAAATTGGTTTGGCACAAGATTTGAATTAATAGTTTCGATGGAATAATTCTATCATTTTATAACTATTGAGGCAATGGGAACTTATTACAAGAGTATTATCATATTGATGTTGGTCTGTGGTACAAGCATACAATACACTTCACATACAGAAGATTCTGCAGAATCATATATAGAATCATATAGAGATCTAGCAATTGTAGAGATGTACAGGACAGGAATTCCTGCTAGCATTACACTAGCTCAAGCACTACATGAGTCTAACTACGGCTTAAGCGCACTAGCAACTAATGCTAATAATCACTTCGGCATTAAATGTAAGTCTAACTGGGTGGGCGGAACTTACTATCACAAGGATGACGATTATCTCAGAGGCAGACTTATAGAATCCTGTTTCAGGTCTTATGAATCAACAATAGATTCTTACGTAGATCACTCTTACTTTCTTAAAACAAGAAGCAATTATAGACACCTTTTCTCCTTGTCATCCAAAGATTATAAAAGTTGGGCGTATGGTCTGAAAGAGGCAGGTTACGCCACGGATAAAAGGTATGCACAGAAATTGATTAACAAAATTGAAAAATATGGGCTTGACCAGTATGATCACTGGGAAAACCCATTAGAAAAATAGGTTAGGATTCAGGATTATTTATTTAACTAACCGCATTCCGGAGTCACTTCGAACTTGCCAGGAAATTATTCCTTAAACCGGTAAATTTTATTATGTGGCTTCGGATTTTTACTTTCTGTTTAGTTTACTACTCTTAAATTATTGTGCTTCTGCTTTCTTAAGTGGATTGGCTCTAGACTCTTGATATTCTTTTCTAGACCTTGTAATATCAATAGCACTATAGATGGCTTGTAAAAACGAATTCGGACTGGCTTTATCTGAACCTGCAATATCATATGCTGTACCATGATCTGGTGAAGTTCTCACCGCAGAAAGTCCTGCTGTAAAGTTAACTCCTGAACCAAACGATAGTGCCTTAAACGGAATTAATCCCTGATCGTGATACATGGCCAGTATGCCATCTACCTTGGTAAACTGTGAAGATCCAAAAAATCCATCAGCAGAATACGGTCCACTAACCATAAGTCCTGCTTTTTTAGCTTCTATGATTACTGGGCGTATTATTTCTTGTTCCTCGATACCTATGGTTCCTTCATCACCTGCATGTGGGTTTAGACCTAAGACCGCAATGATCGGTTTTTCGATACCGAAGTCCCTCACTAGAGACTTATTGAAAATCTTAATTTTATTTTTTAGTGTCTCCTTAGTAAGCGCGGAAGCCACATCTTTTACAGGAAGATGATTAGATACTAGAGCAACTCGCATGACATCTGAAACCATCATCATTAAACTGGTGCCTCCGATTTCTTTAGTTATATATTCCGTATGGCCAGAATGCTCATAACCATGCATCTTCATGGCTTCTTTATTAATAGGTGCAGTTACTAGTGCATCAATCTGCTCTGTCTTAAGATCATCTGTAGCTCTTTTCAGTGCTAAGTAAGCATATTTACCTCCCTCTTCTGTTGCTTTACCTACAGTAATGTTTACTTCATCGTTCCAGCAATTGAGAACATTGATTTTATTATACTGTGATTTAGATGCTTCCGAAATTGTTGAAAAAGAAAAATCTCTTAAGTTAGCAACATTCTTGTAATAAGAAATGACCTTACTTGAACCATAAATTATAGGGACTATGTGCTTACGTACATTCTCATGAGCAAGAGCCTTAATTATCACTTCTGGTCCTACTCCGTTGATATCACCTATTGTAATTCCTAATTTTATTTTATCCATCCGTTTCTCCGTGTTTTCTCCACAAATATAATCATATGCACCATATGGCTGTCATGGGATTATCTTGCTGAAGTTTATACACCGAAAATAGGTATCTTTGCATATCTCAATACTTTATGTAATCCATACTTGTGAAAGCTAAAAAATCATTCGGTCAGCATTTTCTTATTAATGAGAATGTAACCAAAAGAATCGTTGATGCATTGTCGCAAGATGATGGCCTTCCCGTTCTGGAGATTGGTCCTGGAAAAGGCGTACTCACGAAATATCTTATAGAAAGATATCCTGATTTTAGAGTGGTGGAAGCAGATAGAGATATGGTTGCTTACCTAGAGAATAACTTCCCCTTATTAAAAGAGAACATTATATTTCTAGACTTCTTAAAACTAAACCTAGCTAAGGTTTTTGAAGGGAGATCATTTAAGATGATCGGTAATTATCCATACAATATATCTTCTCAGAT
>CALIQO010000089.1 GCA_938044055.1 uncultured Saprospiraceae bacterium | reverse complement strand
AGCATAGAGATCGCCAATCCGGGCACCTTGTGTTTTTCCATAAGCCCAGGAATAGAGGATTCTAAAATTTCTTTTTTGGGATTAGTGTCTGGAGTTAATTGACTAGATATCTTCCCGAGAGTAATGAAATAGATACAGATTAGAATAATAATACTAGAAGTTTTCATTGTTTTTTTTCACAATGATGGATGGAATAAGTCATCTCGGCAACAATGATTTATATTTCTAGAATTATAAATGATGAATCATATGAATGGTCATGTGAATCAGACTTGTACTTGAAATAGTGGGGTTGGTACATGAACTTGTTGTGTTTATCAAGTTAATTTTTATCGGAGCGGATATTTGTATTTTTGCAAGGGATGATGTTAAAAAAGAAATATAGAAACATATTCATAGGAGGGTTTATTTTTGCCTTGAGCACGATAGGCATGGTGTATTATAAAGAAAAACTCGAGCAAGCTTCTTCTGGAATATATGAAGTTTATTTTAATGTTTTTCGGAGCCTATTTTTTATCACTTTATTGTTTCTGGTTTTAGAATGGGTAATCGAAAAATGGAAAGAAATTAAGGCCCTCAGAAATGATAAAGTGAATGCGGAATTACTTCACTTAAAGAATCAAGTCAGCCCTCATTTTTTTTTCAACACTCTAAATACGCTCTACGGTCTGATTAAAAAAGATCAAACAAGAGCTCAAGAATTCGTTATTAAGCTTTCTGATTTGATGAGGTATTCTATCTATGGGAGCGATCATGGACAAGTGCCTATCTCTAAAGAGATTGACTATATAGATAATTTCTTAGACCTTAATAGAATGAGATATCATAAGGATATAAATCTTGTTTTTCAGCAAGAAGTAGAAAACATGGATATTGTAATTCATCCACTCTTATTAATTATTCTTGTAGAAAATGCCTTTAAGCATGGTGTAGAGAAGCTGGTAGATAATTCTTATGTCTACATTGATTTAAAAAGCACAAGCACTACCTTGTCTTTCCGTGTTGAAAACAATTACGAAGAAGGCAATGTAGAAAAAGAAAATGGGGTGGGACTTACTAACCTGGCTAAGAGGCTTGAGATTTTATATCCAGATAGACATAGCCTGAAGGTTGAGGAAAACAACAATATTTTTTATACTTCTTTAGAATTGCAGTTATGACTAGATACATAATAGTAGACGATGAAACAATTGCTCATGATATTTTAGAGGATTATTGTCACCAGTTACCAGATCTACATCTCGTTAAAAATTGTTACAATGCATTCCATGCAATAGATGTATTGAAGAAAGATAAGGTAGATCTTATTTTTCTGGATATCAATATGCCTAAGGTAAGTGGATTTGAATTTTTAAAATCTCTAAAAAACCCTCCTGAAGTGATCGTTACGACAGCATATCACAATTATGCAGTTGAGAGTTATGACCTGGATGTAGTTGATTATTTATTAAAGCCTTTTAATCTCCAGCGGTTTCTAAAGGCTATTAATAAGCTTAAAAAAGAAGGGAGTCATATAGCAATCATTGATAAGAAAGAAGGGCGAAAAATATTTCTAAAAGAAGGTAAGAAACATTTTCAAGTATCTATAGATGATATCTTGTTTATTGAAGGGTATGGTAACTATAATAAAGTTGTGACTAAGAATAAAACTATTATGACCTTAGAGAAATTGGGTTCATACTTAGAGTTGTTTTCTGAAAATGGTTTTATTCAAGTACATAAATCTTACGTTGTTGCTATTTCCAAGATTGATATGATTCAGAACAATACCATATATCTAGATACCTATAAGATTCCTGTGGGCCAGACATATCGGTCAGCAGTTAATCATCTTATTAAAGAAAGTTAGAAAGATCGATTGCAGCCGATTAGGGATTTATAGTAATTGAAACCTCTTTATATCATTGCTAGAAATAAGGCCGAAATAAATTCATTCGTTAAAGTTGTCTTAATCTCACTGATAGGCAGCTTACTTAACTGTTGATTCAATTCTTAGAATTAGTTTTGTGGCAATTATTGATATGAAAATTTTTATTAGTCATTTCCGAGATATTGTGATACTAGCTGCCGTAATGAGTATGCTGTTGTTGCCTGATTCTATATCCTCTCAGGAATCTATAGATCGTTCTATCCAGGTTCATAAGATTGCTGCAGAAATAGCAATAGATGGATCTCTCGATGAGGAAGTATGGGTCTCTTCTGATGCAGCTGATCAATTCTGGCAATATTTTCCTACAGACTCCATCCGCTCGATTGCTCCTACAGAAATTAAAATGGCATACGATGAGAATAATTTATACTTAGGTATTACTTGTTACACAGAAGGGAATGATTATGTAGTCCCATCCCTTAAGAGAGATTATAGGGCAGGAGGAAACGATAACATAACCCTGCTATTCGATCCATTTAACGATGGTGCCAATGCTTTTTTCTTCGGAATAAACCCATATGGAGTGAAGAGAGAAGGCTTGATATCTGGTGGAGGAACAGTATTAGGAGGATTCAGTACCAGCTGGGATAATGTATGGTCGGTAGAAACAGTTGTGCATGATAAATACTGGGTAGCTGAAGTTGCTATTCCATTTTCGTCACTAAGATTTAATCCTGGGTCTAAAGAATGGAGATTTAATTCTTACCGATTTGATATGCAGACCAATGAAAGATCTACTTGGATGCAGATTCCACGGAATCAGTGGATTTTTTCGCTAGGGTATATGGGAACGATGGAATGGGAAGAAGCATTAACTTCATCGGGTTCTAAGGTAACCGTTATTCCATATGCGACCGCTGGACTTAATAAGGATTATGAAGCAGGAACTCCTGCTGACCGCACAGCTAACATAGGGGGAGATGCTAAGATTGCCATTACATCTGGATTGAATCTAGACCTTACTGTAAATCCAGATTTCTCTCAAGTAGAAGTGGATAGGCAGATTACAGATCTTAGCCGGTTCGAGATTTTCTTTCCTGAGAGAAGACAATTCTTTTTAGAGAATGCAGACCTCTTCGGGTCAAATGGCTTCGGCAATATCAATCCATTCTTTTCTAGAAGAATAGGGGTTGCTCTTGATACAATTACTGAAACAACGGTCCAGAATACGATTTATGGTGGTGCACGTCTAAGTGGCAAGCTTAACAATAATTGGAGACTGGGACTTATGAATATGCAGACCGCAGCTGATGATGTTAAGGGAATTCCAGGTATAAATTATTCTGTAGCAAGTGTTCAGAGAAAAATAGGTGCAAGATCATTTCTGTCTCTTATAGGCGTAAATAAGCATACGCTGAATTATCAAGATAATGAATCTTTCAATCAGTATAACAGAGTAATCGGAGCAGATTTCACCTTGGCTTCAGCAGACAATAAATGGAATGGAAAAACATTCCTACATACTAGTTTTTCTCCTGGAGAAAGTGAATCTCCGATTGCACATGGAACCCGTCTGGAATATAGAGTAAGAAGATATCAGCTAGGGTGGAATCACGAGTATGTAGGTGCGGATTATAATGCAGAGGTTGGTTTCGTAAGAAGGAGAGACTATAGATCGATTTCTCCTTCCTTAGAGTTGTTTTTCTACCCTTCTTTTGGACCATTTAATAGACACGGCCCAGAGATTAGTATGGAGAATATATGGCAAGGTGATGAAGGTCTTACTGATCAGACTTTTAGTCTAGGCTGGAATGCTGAGACAACCTTCAATTCAAGAATCTTCTTGACCTTGGAGCGAAATTATATATTTCTCTTCGGTGCATTCGATCCCACAGGTACAGGTAGTGAAGAGCTGGCAGAAGATACAGAATACACATACTATAACTTCCAAGGATTTATAAATACAGATAACAGTAAGGTGATTTCTGCCTCTTTCCGACCCTACATAGGGCAGTACTTCGATGGAAAAAGATTCGGGCTGAGAGGTAATATAAATTATCGTTTCCAACCTTATTTAGCAATAGCCCTAGATTATAACTATAATCGGTTCGATATGAATTACCTAGATGAAGTTAAATCAACCTTCTTGCTGGGTCCTCGGGTAGATCTTACATTATCCAAGTCTGTGTTCCTAACGACTTTCTTGCAATACAATAGCCAATCTCAGAATACCAATATTAATGCAAGATTTCAGTGGAGATTCGCTCCGGTCTCTGATTTCTTTATTGTATGGGCAGACAATTACTTTACAGGGAATGATCCTGCGGATAGATTCGCAGTAGATATCCGTAATCGCAGCTTAGTAGCTAAATTTACTTATTGGCTAAATCTATAGACAAATAGCAGTCTTATATCTTAAGTTACTCCTTTAGTAGATAAATCAGAATCCCTTATCTAGTATTTACAACCTTATCTTCTTTCTGTGGTTAAATTGTCATGGAATTGTAAAAACACTTACAATACCACCAAATAATATATACCGTCTTAATATGAAAAAACTATTTACACTATTAGCATTCCTATTGATATTACCAGCTTCTCAGGCCCAGTTTGGTTTTGGAGGAGGAAAAAAAGGTAAAACCATAAAAGGTAAAATCACTGGAATGATTAAAGATTCCATCTCTGGTGAGGTCATTCCGTTTGCTTCTATTGCCTTATATAAAGCTGGTAAAACCACTGCTGTCAATGGCGTAATAAGTGAAGATGATGGAAAATTTAAGCTAGGAGATGTCACCAATGGAAAATACGATATCCGCATATCTTTTTTAGGATACGAGGAGAAAGTATTGTTAAATGTAGAAACAACCCTTAAGGATCCAGATTTAGATCTGGGATTGGTTCAGATGGCTCCTAGTACATTCATACTAGATGCCGTAGAAATTAAGGAAGAAAGAGCCTTAATTGAAAACAAGGTTGATAAAATAGTCTATAATGCAGAGCAAGATGCATCGATAGCTGGAGGTGATGCCACAGAAGTATTGCGGAAAGTACCTCTCTTATCTGTAGATCTAGAAGGAAATGTTTCATTGAGAGGTTCTCAGAACGTAAGGATTCTTATCAATGGAAAACCATCTGGTATGTTTTCTTCTAATGTTGCTGATG
>CALIQO010000088.1 GCA_938044055.1 uncultured Saprospiraceae bacterium | reverse complement strand
TTGAGTGGCCTACTGGGGCATGCTGATATGAGGATCAGGAAAAAGGCACAATTTGCTCTAGTAGAAAAAAGGAAGGAAGGATACAGCACCTTAATAGATGTTATGAATGGTCAAGATAACAATCAGATGAGTCGCATCCATGCAATATGGGGGCTTTCTCAGATGGTTCGGACTATGGGAATGGATGGTTCTCCTTTACACGCCTTATTGGAGGATAAAGATCCGGAGATAGTTGCACAAGCAGCTAAAATGATAGGAGATCTAAGGTTAAGTGGGAGTGAAACAAAACTTGTTTCTCTTGTCAATGCTGATAATGTAAGAATCGGATTTTTCTCTACTGAAGCACTGGGTAGGTTAAAGCATGCTGGGGCGCATGATGCCATCGTAGAAATGCTTGATATGAATAATAATAGAGACAGTTGGATGAGACATGCTGGTGCTCTTGCTCTTGCTCGTATTGAAAACCATGAAAAAATTGCGAACCTTGTCGCGCATGAAAATGTTTCAGTCAGACTTGCTGCTGTGGTAGCATTGAGGAGGATGTCTCATCCTTCTGTGTCTGATTTTCTAGACGATGAAAATGATCTTGTAAGCTCAGAAGCTGCAAGGGCGATCAACGATGATTATTCGATACAAGAAGCACTTCCTGCCTTAGCTGCATCCCTTAATACTTCTAATAATTCATCAGAGGTTTTCATCAGAAGATCTATCAATGCGAATCTAAGAGTGGCATCGCCTGAGGGCTTTAAAAATCTAGTTGAGTATGCTACTAATGAAAGGAATCCTGTGGCTATGCGATCTGAGGCCCTGGCTTGCTTAGCGACTTGGAAGTGTCCTTCAGTATTCGATAGAGTAGATGGAAGATATAGAGGAACGGAAGACAGGTCTGTAGAAACCGTATTGCCTATTATAAGTGAGCATATAGATGGACTGCTATTGTCTAACAATAAAGATGTTCAGATCTCTTCCATTCAGAGTATTGCGAAATTAGGAATTGAAGGTAGGGAAGAAAACTTGATGAAATTATTGAAATCAAGCAGTCATTCTTCTGTCAGAAGAGAGGCAATAATCGGTCTTCATAAATTGTCTTCTCCGTTGTTAAGCCAAGCGCTTGATCTGGCTTTAGAAGATTCATCTTCAGACGTGAGATCTGTAACTATCGGGTTGATTGCAGGCAGTGATATTCCAGTCGATGAATTGAAAGCCTTATTTAATAGTATAATGATGACAGGAACTTTTTCAGAGAAACAGTCTGCTTTCCGATCCCTTGAAAATGTAGACTCTTCCATAGCTGAAGAACTATTGATTAATCCTATGAAATTGTTGAAATCTGGTAATATTGAGCCAGAAGTAAGGTTAGAATTACTGGAAGCAGCTGAGTCTGTTTCGTCAGGAGTTGTTGCTGATATGTACTCTGATTATCAATCATCTAGAGATGAAACCACTGTACAAGGCTATGATGAAATGCTATATGGGGGTGACCCTGGAAGAGGGTATGGTGTGTTTTTTTGGAATGGGGCAGCACAGTGTGTACGTTGTCACACCATCTTTGAAGTTGGAGGAGATGCAGGACCTGTATTGGCAGGGATAGCAGACCGTATGACCAGAGAAGAGATACTTGAGTCGCTGGTCCTTCCTAGTGCACGCATAGCAGAAGGTTATGCAGTAGTATCTATCACATTAGATGATGATAAGATTGTTGCTGGTTATCTTGAAGAAGAAAACGATCAATCTCTGACGATTAAGAATTCACAAGATGAATTGATTGTAGTAGAGAAATCTAAGATAACGAAGCGGACGGATTTGCCGTCAAGTATGCCTATCAGCACACAGATGATTACTCCTTCAGAGATTAGAGATCTGGTGGCCTATCTTTCTACCATTCATACAGAAGAAGAATCTTAGGCTCTAAAAAAGAATAAGGCTTAATCTGCGATCGTGACTTTTTTCGTAGTGCTCCCTTTATCAGTATTTATAACCACAAAGTATAATCCAGGGCTTAACCCAGCCATGGATATTGATTTATTTCCAGAATAATCAACAATTACTTTCTGACCATTTAGATTAAGAATCTCTATGCTATTAATATGGAGTTCTGCTATGCCACTTACAATTACTTGTTCACCTGATTGTATCAATGTAGGAAATAAAGATATTTCAACTTCAGAAAGTTGTCCTTCTGTAGACGTAGTCACAGACCCTAAGACAATATTGATGTTGTCAATGCCTCCTTCTGTAAGATGGCCTATAGGTCCAGGGTCACCGATTTCAACAACAAGAAATACGGAATCGCTGAAAGGTATGTCACTAGATAAAACTTCAATTGTATCGATACTCAACCACAGTTCCGATGAATCGGTCACCTGGATGAGGCTGAGTGTATCTGTTCCGCTAACTAAACTTACCTTAAGGGTGTCGTCTGGAGCTTCTCTTCCTCCTGAAATATGAAAAAAGTAATCAAATGAAATATCAATTTTCTCTTCAGCACTGAAATCCATAGGAGGAGAAGTAAGGGTGTTAAAT
>CALIQO010000087.1 GCA_938044055.1 uncultured Saprospiraceae bacterium | reverse complement strand
GAGGTAAGGTATACCTTACCCCTATTCTGGATTTATTTTCCTGAAGCAAGAGAGCACTTATCTAAGTACCGTGTCTTCAATGAAAATAATGATATAGCACCTATGACCTGGGCAGATCTATTCGACGCAAGATTCTTTTCTAGTTTTATCTACAAGAAATCTAACGTCAATGATATGACCCTTAAGATGATGTATGATGGATACGATGGTGCAGGAGTAGATCGATTGCTACAATCTGAAAAGATAAAGCAAGAGCTATTTAACTTTGAGCATGACTTATGGGAGTACTAATAATAAGTTAATGACCATAATTAAGATAAAAAGCCTCTGCACTTACTGTGCAGAGGCTTTTTCTTTACATACAAGCCTTTCTTATCAATTAAGAATCCAATAAACACATTCTTCCTGTAGCATTGAAGCACCCGTAGAGGCTTATTGGATTAGTGAGCTGTAAAAGCACTTATCCATTGATACTTTATCTAATGAATCTGCTCTCAGAACCGATAAAGAACACTTACTTCAACCCCATGATTAATTTCAGGTAAGCCAGCGAAGCCGGTATCTGCTCCATAGATCTAGAAGATTCATCTTCTATAAACATGTACTTTACCTTACCATAATTGATGGCAGCATATACAATCTCCTTAATACCTACATCGCCCTTACCGAGCACTACATTATTCTCTATATCAGAACGGCCATTGACATTGCCCACCGTACCGCATGCTCTGTCCTTAAGATGCATGAGGTGAAACTCATCCGGGTATTTATTGAAAAGATCTACTGGATCCATGCCACTGTGCTTCACCCAGTAGACATCCATCTCAAAATCAAAATAAGTGCTCGATTTTATCATATAATCGATCAACAATTCTTCTCCGTATGGACGGAATTCGTAGCCATGTGGATGGTAACACAACGTGATACCTGATTCCTTAAGTTTTCTACCTGCTTCATTAAAAACATCTATAGCCAGCTGTGTTTCTTCTATTCCGAATATGGTATCCTGATGTGGCACCCAGAAACACACAACATACCGTGCTTTGACATTCAGTGCCCTTGATACAACGTTCTCGACAGAGTCTTGCAATTCCTCGAACGATGCACCCACGCTAACCATATTGAGATTGGTGCGTGCCAGTAATTCACTAAATGCACTCTTATCAAGGCCGTAAGAATCAAATCCCCCACCCTCTACATAATGGATACCCATCTCACTCACTCTATGAAGGGTTCCTTCTAAATCTTTTTCACACTGATGCCTAACACTATATAGTTGAAGACCTATGTCCTGGCTCAGAACAGTCATTGCAGAAAACAACAGAAGTGCTATAGGAAGTATGTTTCTTAAAATTCTGACCCGATGTTGTGACATAAGCTTGTGATTGTCCTTCAATATAGAAAACGATCAGCAATGACTACCACATTATGAGGAAGAATTCCCTTTCCAGATTTTACGGCTAAAAAATCCTTCATAGATCATCACGACCATTAACACAATGTATTCCAGTGCCACTACCCACAAGTTTTCAAGGTATGGTTGGTAGCTGTAATTGATATAAGTGAGCACAATGAGGAACGACCAGAGTATGGCAAACCTAAAGCGGGTATAAATGCTTAGATAAAGTATGGGTATAAGATACCAAGGATGAATCGTCGTAGAACACAAGAGATATCCAATCCATGCAAGGAAGCATGGAAGTATCACCTGCTGCGGAAAGGATCCTATCATTTGCCTACGAGCATACACCAGATAGCCGACAAGGGCTACTATTGCTATACTTAATCCGGGGCCAATAATATTTATTAAATTATAACCTTCCCACTGATAACCGATATACCTCAGAAGGTAGTAGAGGCTTCCATTAAATTCAAATTTCCTAAAATACAAATCAAGACTCTGGCTGAATTGACCCACTTCCATACCGACTAACAAGGGAGAAAAGGTGAGTATAGCGATAATAGCCGTAACCATTATAAACAGTAATTTTTTTTTATTCCAAGCAGAAAAGGCCATAATAGGTGCGATCAAAAGCGGAACAACTTTTACAGCTATCCCTCCTGCAAATGCAAAACCCGCTTGCACATACTTATGGTGGTATAAAAAATAAAGGGTCATGGCGATACTGGTTGAAACGAGGATCTCTATATGTAGATTCCCTATACCTTCTATAACAACAAGTGGATTAAGGTAATACATAGCAGCCAAGCGGTTATCCATATTTAGATTGCTAAGCAACTTAATACTGAAATACATACCTACAACTTCTATACACAGATATATAAGCTTGAGCACGACAGCCATCCCGTAGATGTCACTGCCAAGTTGAGATGAGATATAAAACAATCCTTGACTGAGCGGTGGATAAACAGAATAGTAATCCGGAGAATTCAATTGAGAAAACAGTTCAGCATAACCCAAGTCTATTTTCTGAAATTCTGAAGGAGTCATACTATAAGGACTGTGCCCACTAGAAATCAGTTCAGCATCCCAGAAAAACCTGTATATATCGTCTGAAAGAAAAGGAAAGGAAGGAAGAAGGATAAGTCTAGCAATTATAGCTATAGCAAGAAGTATTATCAAGGGTGTATCGGTTCTCAGCAACAGAAGATATCCGGCCATCATAATACTGAAGCCTATGATGATTTCCGAATATTGAGATTGTTGTACATGGAAACCTAGAAAGTAGGTACCCAGAAGTAGAGCAATAGCCGGTGCTACAGTCTTGATGTTCAATAGGAATTATTTAATCATTGAGTGCTTCACAGAGAAAAAGAAAATGGTGCTATATCCGAAGAGCAACAATGCGTGTAAGAAAAAGAAAGCTCCTTCTCTCATGTATATACCTAGAATCAATCCTCCTAGGAAATAGATGGCCAGTAATCCTTCCGTTATGGTTATCGGAGATAATTTCTTAATCATATATTCTCTCTGGGAAAGAGAATCAGATAAGGTTTTAATATTAAACTTAGGAGTCCGTATGAAGGCCGATTTCTTACCTCTGTAGCCTTGTATAACAGCAATGGAATTGTGCAGTGATAAACCCATGCTCAGTGACAAAAAAATCGGGAATAAGAACAACATCTTAAGGAAAGTCTTGACCTTAGATTCATCGTTGTCAGCCAAGTGCATATTAGCATAAAAGTAAACCACGATAATACTTAGAAGTGAAATCAAGAATATACTTAAGTACGATTTCTCTATACCCAGTGGGTTGAGATAGTAGACAATCGGCACACTAAATATTCCTATCAGAAATACGAATAAGAATACCGTACTTGACAGCAAGTGCATGGTTGCATGGAATTTCTGTATGGGCTTTAAGCTTGATTTCCAGACGGCAGGCAACAGTTTTCTTGCGTTTTCTGCCCCTCCTTTCATCCATCTGAATTGCTGTGACTTGAGACTATTCATCTCAGCTGGCAATTCTGCTGGAGAGCCGATATCTTCTCTGAAGGCAATTTTCCATCCTTTTAACTGGGCTCTATAGCTTAGATCTAGATCTTCTGTCAGTGTATCAGCTTCCCATCCTCCAGCGTCTTCAATTGTTTCTTTTCTCCATACGCCTGCCGTACCATTAAATTGCAACATATAATTAGCGGCATCTCTACCCTTCTGCTCAACGGTAAAGTGAACATTAAGCTGGAATGCTTGCAACCTAGTAAGCAGAGAATAGTCTTCATTGATATGCTCCCATCGTGTCTGTACAACTCCTACTTTTTCGTTTTCGAAGTAAGGCATCACCTTTCTTAGGAAGTCCTTATTAGGTAGAAAATCTGCATCGAAGATGGCTATGAATTCACCATTGGCCTTAGGCATAGCTGCTTTTAAGGCACCTGCTTTAAATCCAGATCTATCTATTCTATGTATATATTCTATATTGTATCCTTGAGATCGATAGTCCCGGATCTTACCCATAGCCAGTTCCTGAGTGACATCGGTAGAATCATCTACTACATGGATTTCATACCGTTCCTTAGGATAATCCATCTCTGCAATACAATCTATCAAGCGCTCGACTACATATTGCTCGTTGTACATCGGCAACTGGATCGTAACGAATGGGAAATCTTCTATGGGCTCTCCATTCAGAGGTTCCATAGCCTGAAAATTAGATCTATGCTTATTGTAATGGTATAGCAATGCGAATTGCATGAGGCAGAAAAAGGTAATGTACGTGAGTGATATCACGTATATTCCTATCAGTATGTAACCTATTATCTCCATGCTTTTATCGCTTACGCAAATGTATTTATACTATATCAATTTAAAGATTGTCCACAATATCTTATGGCCGGCCTTAAAGGTACCCTTAATCGTTCCAGACACCTTAGATTTACCGATTCTTTTTCTATAATTTACAGCAACTTCAGAACATTTCATTTTCATTTTCGCTGCCTTAACTTGCATCTCTACTGTCCATCCAAAGTCCCTATCCTGCATGTCAATTTCTATCAACTTATCATACCTAATGGCACGAAACGGACCTAAATCGGTAAACCGATAATTATAAAAAAGTTTAATCAAGGTTGTTGCTAACCAATTTCCGAAAACCTGCTGAGGCATCATAGATCCTTT
>CALIQO010000086.1 GCA_938044055.1 uncultured Saprospiraceae bacterium | reverse complement strand
TCTATATATCGGTTGCTATTGAAAAACAGGTTAGCAGCATCCATAATGTTTTCTGGAGTAAGGCCATCTACTTTACTATTATAAGCCTCTAAACTTAAGGAAGAAAAATCTCTGTCTTCATTATGTATACTGATGATGCTTCTGTTCCAGAATCGATTTTCTTTCAGAGATTTAATTCTTGATTGCCTCTGAGTCTCCTTAACCTTAGTCATATCGATTTCTGATGCTAGATCTTTTCTTGCGGATCGTAAGACATCCTTAGCGGCTTTAATTAATTCATCAGTCATCTCTGGATCACTATTGAACGAAATGGTTATGCTGTACTTACCTTCAGGAATTCTACTTACTCCGCCAGATACCCTCACTCCGTATACGCCACCTTTATCTTCTCTCAACTCTTCTCTGAGCTTGATACGCAGATAAGCAAGAAGAGATTGCATGTGGTAAGCATTTTCTTTAGTGTAGTCAACCGGACCATGGTAATATATCTCTACTTGAGTCTTAGGAGCAAGCCCTTTCTTCAGTCGTTTCTTGAAATTTCCTTCCATGGTATTGATCTTCATATCCTGCCACATTTCTTCAGATCCTGTAGACGGAAGGTTTCCGATATATGTCGCTACCCACTCTTTCATCTGTACCACATCGAATGCCCCTACAAACGAAAAAGTGAAGTTAGAAGCATCAGAAAATTTCTCTTTAAATATTTTCATAGCCGACTCGTGATTTATGGCCTTAAAAGATCTCGGATCAGGGAACCCTGTTCTTAAGTGGTTTCTGAATTTTAATTTCGATGCAAAATCTGAGAAATAAAAATTAGGGTTGGATTTAAGGTTTTCATAGATGCCTAGTTGCTTGTTGACATAAGATTCATACGCTTGCTTATCTGTCCTTACATCTGTAAAGTATAGGTAGACCATCTTAAGCATATCCTCTACATCTTTAGGAGAAGCCCCACCATTAAGTCCTTCATACATGCCACCGATATATGGAGAAACATATGCTGTTTTTCCAGCCATTAATTTTTGCATTTGGATCGGAGTGAATGCTCCGATACCAGATTCCGAGACAATACCTGACGCTCCAAATGCATCAAAATATAAAGAGTCTGGATATACAGAATGTCCTCCAGGACTATTAGCCGACATCAATACTTCATCGTTCTTGAAGTCTGTAGGCTTTAAATAAACTTGTGCACCATTCTCCAGTTCTAAATAGTGGATGCCTGTCTCTTCATCTAGGTTTTCTTTAAGAATGCCTTTCTTCTGAAGGTCTACAGATAACAGTGGCCCTTCAACTACATCATCTGCATAAGGCGTTGTCTCCATAGCTCCTACCTCGCTGAGTATGGAATTTATCTCAGTTTCATCAGGCAGTTTTCTATTTCCTTTTTCTGGCCCAGTAATGACTACAACTCTACCATCTTCTTTTATCCACTCAGCGGGTAAGGCATTAATTTCTGATAAAGATACTCCAGGAAGATACTTCTTGTATAAATCAAGCATCTGCTTAGGAGAAGGAATCGGGTTCCCCTTCAAGTAATTAAATACATACCTCATCGACAATTGCCTAGAATCTGTTTTATCCATTTCCTTGAACCGCTTCTCAGCAGACTCAATCATATTCTTTTTCTGCCTATCTAATTCGCTCTGTGTAAATCCATGGTCAAGAACCCTTTTATTTTCTGTGGCAATTCTTTCTAGTGCGGTTGCAGACTTCCCTTCTGGAACCATCGCAAATGATGTGTAGGCATCTACATCTCCTATATCTCCAGAATATCCCGAGAATGAAAACATAAAAGGTGGGTCTGCTTCTTTGCTGATTTCTTGCAACCTTGAATTAAGCATCCCATTGTATGCAGAACGCAGTAGACTGCTTCTAAAATCTGATTCAGTCTTCATAGGAGCCTTAGGCAACCTAGTCATCATCTGAACATTAGTGAATGAAGCTTCCTTGTCTGTAGCTACAGCGACCATAGTCCCTGGTTGCGGTTCTACCTTATATTTAGCTCTTTCTCTAGGATTCACAGAAGCTGGAATGGGAGCGAATAATTTCTTAATCTGCATCTCTACTTCTGCAGGATTCACATCTCCTACGACCACGACTGCCATTAATTCTGGTCTATACCAATCTTTATAAAAACGCTTTACTGCAGCGTAATCTGCATTCTTGATTATCTCAGGATCTCCTATAGGCAATCGTTCTGCATATCTTGATCCTTGATACATCACAGGATAGGTCACTTTCTGCATCCTCTGATCAGCAGATAACCTATTCCTCCATTCCGATTCTACAACACCTCTTTCTTTATCTATTTCCTGATGCTCAAATGTTATTCCCGATGCCCAGTCGCTGAGGATGAGCATTCCCTTATCGAAAAGTTCTGTACTATCTGTTCTTACTTGAAGCATATAAACAGTCTCATCGAACGAAGTATACGCATTCAGGTCGGGACCAAATCTTGTTCCTACAGATTCTAAGTAATCTACCAGTTCGTTTTTACTAAAATTTTTAGTGCCATTAAATGCCATATGTTCTACAAAGTGTGCCAGACCCAGCTGATCATCATCTTCTAAAATAGATCCAGCATTGACCGCTAATCTCAATTCGGCTCGCGCTTCAGGCTTAGCGTTCTTCTGGATGTAGTATTTCATACCATTTTCAAGCTCTCCCATAACTACTCGCTCATCGACAGGTATCATTCCTTTCTTGACGGCAGCTGGATTGATTATGGCTGGTGCCTCATTCATTGAATCTACGACTGCTGTTTTTTTAGAGCATGCTGACAATATGAGTAATAGTGAAAAAAAGATCAGTCTTATCTGCATAACTAATTTTTTGTATTTCTAAAGTTGATTTATAAAACGTGAAATGGTCTTTCGATTTCCTCTCACCGATATATATACGTTTTTAAAGGCTTATGAAGTATGTCTATAAGCTACTTTTATGTTGTAATACGAAGATGCTGTAATCAGCACGCGTGGTGTACCTTCTATCTAGGCAATCTGATGTAATAGGTATTTTTCTTCACAGTAAGCTTACTATCAATCAACCATGGATTATAATATTTAAGCATACGATATGTAAGGCCATGCTCTGCGGCAAATGTTTTCCAACTTGGAACAGAGCTTGTTACTTCTACCACATACGTATTATCGAGAGAAGGATAAAGATCTTCTTGATCAATGTAAAACCCATAACTGTTAGGGTTCTGCATTATCTCTTTAAAAGCTATCAATCTAAATAGGTATCTAGATGTCTCTTCATTGATATTGAGGTTGTAGTAATTGTCTTCTCCTTGTTGTCTGGTAAGTTTAGAAAAATTCCCAGGTCCGACGTTGTATGCAGCAGCAGCATTGGTCCAAGTGTTGTACTTTTTCTTTAACCACTTCAGGTATTTCGCTGCGGCACGGGTGGATTTCTCGATGTGGTATCGTTCATCTACTTCTGTATTGACTTCTAAGCCATAATCTTTAGCAGCAGCTTTTCTGAATTGCCAGTAGCCTTTAGCAGCAGCTGAAGATGTTACATTCCTCAGATTACTCTCCGCCATTGCGAGGTACTTAAAGTCATCTGGTACACCTTGTTCTGCCAGGATACGTTCTATGATGGGGAAGTACTTATTGCCCATTTTCATGTTTAAGATGGTGCTGCTCTGCCAGTAAGAATTGACTAAGAGTTCGCGGTCTACCCTTTCCCTTGTATCTTGATTGTCAGGTACAGGTTCTCCAGCCCAGGTATAGGCCTTGGTATGTTTTATCGCTTTTACCACTTGGGGTAAATCGTAATTTTCAATTACCTCATCCGCATCAACAGATCCTTCTTGAGTATAAGAAAGCGTAATGAGGGCAGTGAAAATAAGACCTGCAATGAGGCCAAATTGTGTGTATTTCTTATCCATAGTCTTCTTATTATCAGTCAAATGTAAAACAAATATGAAGAATTTCAATAATACTAGAAGGGCCAGACTAATATTGAAGTAATAATAAGTTCCTATAAAACACACTGTGAACTATAGCTTCAACAAGCATAAAGACTTAGCTACATAAAGGGATTTATAATGTATTATTTATTACAATCATCCTTCAGAAGGTGGTAAATTCTAGCAGTATCAGGTATTAATAACTTCAACGCATAGATATCGAAGAAGTTATAGGTGAGTACAGTATTAATCTTTTTTTATAACCCGAGGTCTCTTAAAAATCGGAACAGTACTGCATGGTTCTCCGTACATAATCGATTGAGCATATGGTCTTAAGGCGGCCGTTAATGCCAGATATGCGCTAGGCGGAACGGGTTTATTGCTACATCCTTTTATCACAATTCTCCCTCCATCATGCTCGCTGTAATCTCTGCTAGAGATCAATTGCTGGTAATAATAATCAAGGAATGCTGCTTGGTTTCCTTGAAACACTTGATGGGCATACGGTTGAGCATATCCCGTTACCAACATATAAGCCCATACGGGAATTATAGCGTCTGTAGAACAATGAACCAGGAGAACCTTACCCTCGTATTGCGTCCAATCGTGTTCTTTCAACGCTGTTCGGAAGTCTTTTTCTTTCAGTATAAGTTCCTTGAATAGAAAATCCTTCAGGTCAAATGTGACCATTGTTTCTTGTGGGAAATCGTGTTCTAGATTGAGGGTTATCAATCCGCTATTAGCAACTTTATTTATCAATGGTTCTGAATTCATTCTTCTTCCTGCGTAGTTTCTGAAACAATTTCTTCTTCTATAGGAGCCGGTTCTCCGACTTCGTTTTCAGAAGTCTGAAAATCCTTAGTCTTAGGCAACTCATTGAGGTCAGCAATGCCGAAGTACTTCATGAATTTTTCTCCTGTTCCATATAGTAGAGGTCTACCAGGACCATCAGATCTTCCTAGTATTTCAACAAGTTCTTTCTCTAAAAGTTTCTGAATACTATAATCACAGGATACACCTCTGATTTTTTCAAGTTCGCTTTTAGTTACTGGTTGTTTATACGCGACCATGGATAAGGTTTCTAAGGCCGCTCGCGACAACTGTTTTTTAGTATTCTGTCTAAGGAAGGTAGCAATGGTATTGTAGTATATCCCTTTAGTCATGAATCTGTATCCTCCAGCAACATGTACCAGTTCGAATCCATAAGAGACATCTGCATACTTTTCTTCTATGGCAGCAATATTGTCTTTAATTTCTTCTTCTTTAAATTCTGCCTCCATGACTTCTTCTAAGCACTGCTTAATTTCTTTAAGCGTAATGGTATCGTGCGAAATAAAAATCAGAGCTTCTATATGAGAGATAATCGAGTCCATCCATTATTGTTATAATGGTGCAAATGTAGTGTTTTACAAGTTATGGAAGTACTATAGAAAAGAGGAAAGTAGAATTCTCTTA
>CALIQO010000085.1 GCA_938044055.1 uncultured Saprospiraceae bacterium | reverse complement strand
AGAAAGGAACTTCTACATAACTTAAGTGGATGGATCTGTCTTTAGGCCGAGTAACTCTGAAAGTAAGGGCTTCGTTTTCGAAGTTGGCACCTTTAGAAGTGTAGGTCATTCCTACGTCGAAGAATAAGTTATGCTTTATATATACCGAAGCCCGCAACCCGAAACGAGGGTTGACCTTGTCATAGCCAGTATAGCCATCACCGTCTACTTGAGATAGAGTAAAACCTCCTATTACAGATGCATGGAAAACATCAATTTTATTTCTTGAATACCTCTGAGCTTGTATATCTTGAAATAGAAGCAATAGTAATAAAGACACTATAAGTTTTATCAATTTCATTTCATGGATAAAGTGACGTTCTTGTTTTTAAAATCAAGTTATTAATAACAGATGTTATAGTCGCATTTTAAATAATATGAATATAGTAATTATAATGCTTCATTTCTTAAGCCTGTCACCGGAAAAGCTGTAATTAAACATGTTGATTTGTCGTGTTGAGCATTATAGGTATTGATGATCGATTGAATATCAGCTTCAGAATTGGGTTTAGTGAGCATGATAATACTACCTCCGAATCCACCACCCATCATTCTTGCACCATAGATGGCGGAACAAGATTGAAATGCCAGAACCAATTCATCCATTTTAGGTGTGCTCACTTTATAATGTCTAGATAAACCGTGATGGGATTCAGATAACAACGCGCCGACTCTTTCTGGATGATGCTCCTCAGCCAATATTCGAAACTGTTTTACCCGTTGCAGTTCTTTATATACGAACTGTGCCCGGAGATACAATTCTGAATTCACTTCTAGGAGTGCTAGGTCCTCTAGGGAGATATCGGATAGAAATTGGTGAGTAGAATCTTTTATTTTATTAATAGCAGCAAGTGCTTCCTGGCACTCTTTTCTTCTGGTATTGTATTCTGAATCCACCAGAGAATGTTCGATCTGAGAATTGACAAGAGCCCATCGATATTGTGGATGAATGTCGAGAACTGTTGTCGTTTTATTTTTGTAATCGAGGTGAAGTATTTTTTCTTTTACACCTTTTACGATCGTAGTCTGGTCCATTAATCCTCCCTGAAGTCCAGCGCCATACTCTACTTCACTGGCCATAGATATTACCTCGTCAGGGGTAAGTGAAATATTATAAGATTCTGCGAAAAAAGATAAAAGACCACATACAAGCGCTGAGGAGGATGATATACCTGCTCCTGTAGGTAAGTCACTTCCGATGGTTAAGTCTAGATGGAGGTAACCATATCTTTCTTCCCATAATTTTATAGCTTCTTTTATAAAAGAAGTCCATTTTTCACCCTTTGAATTTAAATCTATTTCAGCATACCTACGGAAGGTGTGGCTATAGACTTTTACAATTCCATCATTGTTTTTATTTCCGACGATGTAGATATATCTGCCTAGACAGAAAGTATAGGACTCTCCTCCATTGTAATCTACATGCTCGCCGATGATATTGACTCTTCCAGGTGCACAAGTAATTAAGCTTGGTTTACCAAAGAGGGATTGGTGCGTCTTTATAACGTCTTCTCTGATCTTATTCATCTTTACTAATAGCTGTCGTCAAGCGCAAATGTTACTTTACTATCCATCCATTTCCCCTCTGTAAAATCTGGCATACTTATCGAACTCGAGCCTTTTTGGATAGACATTTCTGAAAGTGGTGTGATGGCCATCCATGTTGCTGCATCATAAGCATCAAATGGAGGATTTTTACCTGCTTTAGCGTGTTCAACGAAGCTATGGATAAGGAAAAAATCCATTCCGCCATGACCTGCGCCTACAGCTCGCTTTTCATACTTCTTCCACAATGGGTGATCATACTTGTCGAGGTATGGTTGTGCATCTTCCCATCTATGAGAAGCAGAGATTCCTTCTATGTGAATGGATTGATTGTCTCTCATCCATATACCTTTCGTTCCTTGTACACGGAATGCAAGTGAGTAGGGTCTAGGAAGATTGGTGTCATGGTGCAATACAATGGTTTCTCCACTAGCCGTTCTAAGCATAGTGGTAACCTTGTCCCCAAGGGCAAACTCTACTTTGGCATTAGGATGATCGGCTCCTCCTTTTTCGTGGTCGACGATGTAATTGTGTAGACCTCTACTCTTGGAGGCCATAGAAGTAAGATGGGTTATTCTATTTCCTCTATTGATATTAACATACTGACTCACAGGTCCGATGCCATGGGTAGGGTATAGGTCGCCGTTTCGATGAACAGAATGTTCTGTCCTCCAGCTGGCTTCGCTGTATCCTTTCTCTCCGAATTCTACCCCACTGTTGTAAGGTGTGATTCCGTCGTTAAATTTTACGCCTCTGAGATCATGCTGGTATCCACATTCCATATGTATGATCTCCCCGAACATGTCCTGCCTTACCATGTTAAGAACTGCCATAACATCCCTTCTGAAGCATACATTCTCAAGGAAATAAAGATGCCCATCAGAAGCTTGAGAAGCTCTTACTAGTTCCCAGCACTCATCCAGTGATCCAGCACCGCTTACTTCTAAACCAGTATATACATTTTTTTTGAGGCTAGCAATTGCCATCGGAACATGCCATCTCCACGGTGTAGCGATTATGACTGCGTCTATATCTTCCTTTTCAAGTAACCTCAGGTAATCTTCTGGCCCTTTATCGTATATTACAGGGTTGGTAGCATTGTGTTTTTTTACAATTTCTTTAGACCTATTAATCATCTTTTCATTGATGTCACATATGGCGGCTACTTCACAGTCGTCTCTCCGCAACAATAAATCTAGATGACCTTGACCTCTCATTCCCGTGCCGATGATAGCGACCTTTAATTTTTCATTCTGTGAGGAGGGCCATTTGCCTTTAAGGGGTAATGTAGATGCCGCAGCGGTAATTGCTGTATTGTATATAAATTTCCTTCGTTCCATGCCATTCTATAGATTGATTTAAACTGTAAAATAAAAAAGCTTACCGACTTAAAGGGCTGAATTGTTATCTTGATATTGAAAGTTGTTAGTATACCTTAATTCTATGAGGACCCTTCACAATGTTAAAAATCCTTATTTATGATTCGCAATCTTTTATTTTTAGTGATGGCCTTGATTTTATTTTCTGGCTGCAAGGAAAAGAAAACCCCTCCCAACATTATATTTATTATGTCTGATGATCATGCCTATCAAGCCATCAGCGCATACAATGATGATCTTATCCAGACACCTCATATAGATCGGATTGCAGATCAAGGAATGCTATTTACCAATGCTTGTGTCACCAATTCGATATGTGCTCCATCTAGAGCGGTTATTCTTACGGGTAAGCACAGTCATATTAATGGTAAGATTGATAACAGGTTTCCTTTCGATACAAGTAACATAACCTTTCCGCAGATCTTACAAGAGAATGGATATCAGACTGCCTTATTCGGAAAACTACACTTCGGTAATGAGCCTAAAGGTTTCGATCAGTATAAGATTCTCATCGGCCAGGGTAATTACTATAATCCAGACTTTATCATAAAAGATAGAGGTAAGGTGAGGCTTGAAGGTTATACCACGGACTTAATTACAGATATGACGATGGACTGGATGAAGGAAGAAAGAGATCCTGAAAAACCGTACATGATGATGTATCTCCACAAAGCGCCTCATAGGGAATGGTTGCCTCCACCTCGTCATTTCAGAAAGTATACCGAGATGACTTTTCCTGAGCCAGAAACCTTATTCGACGATTACGAAGGCAGAGGAGAAGCAGCTAGATCGGCAGAAATGAATTTACTAGCCCATATGAACTGGGCTGGAGATTCTAAGATAAAACCAGAGAATATGGATATTCTAGGAATACCAGAAACTGTAGTCTGGGATAAGGGGGCATATGAAAGGGAAGTGGGCAGGATGAATCCAGATCAACGAGCCTTATGGGATGAAGTCTATGACCCGATCAATGAAACTTTCGTTGATAATTATGCAAGTATGTCTCAGGAGGACTTGATGAGGTGGAGGTATCAGAGATATATGCAAGACTATCTGGGGTCAGTAGCAGCGGTGGATGATGGTGTAGGAAGACTTCTAGATTACTTAGAAGAGGAAAACATGATGGAGAATACGATTATAGTGTATACTTCAGATCAAGGTTTCTATCTAGGAGAGCATGGTTGGTTCGATAAGAGATTTGTCTATGATGAATCATTTAAGACGCCACTTATCGTAAGATGGGATGGTGTTATAAAACCGGGAAGTAAAAATTCTCAGATGGTTCAGAATCTTGATTTCGCGCAGACTTTTCTGGATGCTGCTGGAATGAAAGCGCCTGAAGATATGCAAGGTGTAAGCCTTGTGCCTCTTTTTAGAGGAGAAGAGGAAGGGTTTCGAGATGCTGTCTATTACCATTACTACGAGTATCCGGCTGTCCATATGGTGAAGCGTCATTACGCTATTGTAACGGAAGAATATAAGTTGGCCCATTTTTATGACGATATAGATGAGTGGGAATTGTACGATAGAAAAAAAGATATACAGGAGATGAAAAATGTAATTGATGATCCAGGTTATGCCAGTGTTGTGGAAGACTTGAAGAAAAAATTAGCAGAAATGAGAAAGGCTTACAAGGATTCTCCAGCGTTAGACCAAGCATACATAGACCTGTATAAAAACTGATTGAGACTGGCCACTGTGACTGACTGTTTCGACGCAGTCGGATCCGAGATAGATATCGAGGAAAAGAAGGAACCTCGACCATAGTCGAGGGAGGGCGAGCAGAATCCGCTCGCATATTGAAAGAAGAAAAGAAATAAAAAAGAAAAAGCCCATCTGAAACAGATGAGCTTTTCTCTAAGTTGAGGTCGCGAGCGGATTCGAACCGCTGTACAAGGTTTTGCAGACCTCTGCCTAACCACTCGGCCACGCGACCATTAAAATGGGATGCAAATATATAAACTTTTTCTTAAGCGTGCTTAATATCTTATATAATTGCTCCCAATCTGCTTTTGGGATAAAAAGCAATTTGTATATGACAAATTCTATACCAATCCTCGAATCGCCATATTTTACTTTAGCATCTCAACTTTCATTTTTTCAATTCTATCAGACAGCTTCTCAGAACTCAATCTTTCGCGGAGGCGGTCGACAGCTATAGGAAAGGCGAGAGGGCTGAAGTTCTTAGGTCGTACAATGGTGATTTCTTGAGTTTGAATCCGGTTAAGAACTCTTCTCAGTCGTGCTTCTTCCAACTGGAATGTCATCACTTCATCGTAGGTCTGTAGATAAAGCAGGTTGTCGGGTTCGTATTCTCTGAATACCTCGAAAAGCAATTGACTAGAGGTCTGCAGATGTCTTGCTTTTTTTTCATTTCCAGGATATCCTGAAAATAATAGGCCTGATATCTTAGCAATATCTCTGAATCTTCTTCTGGCCATCTCTACAGCATTGAGACTAGCTTGTATGTCGCTGGTAAGGTTGCGCGTGCTAAACAAGTCCGGTGTGATAACAGATTCTACATCAAGTTCTGTGTCTGATAGCAATTCTAGTCCATAATCATTCATGCCTATGGATAGGGTCATCGGTTGCATCATCGAGAGTCGCTGTCCGATTAGGGCACCGATACCTTCATGGATAAGCCTTCCCTCGAATGGGTACATCAAGAGATGAAACCCTTCTTTGGATTCGAAATATTCTACAAGAAATTGATCGCCACTCGGTAGTACAGACCTTTCTTCTTGAAGCTGGAATAGAGGGATGAGAGATTGTATTTCAGGATCATCTATTATCCCTTTGTGGTAACCTTTGAGTTTGGCCAGTAATTCCTCTGACATCTCACTACTTAGAGACATCCTTCCGCCCATATAAGATGGAATACGGTTATTCTTCTGTGTAGAATTTTTTACTTGAGCGGTCATGCCTCTTACTCTGACAAGTTCCAGTGCTCTTCCTGCAAACCAGAATGCGTCTCCAGGGATTAATTGAGACATAAACCATTCTTCTACGTTTCCGATTTTCTTACCGCTTACGTACTTAAGCGTCATCATTCCGTCGCTCACAATGGTTCCTATAGATAGTTTATGTCTGGTGGCAATGGATTTATTGACGACTCTATATTTTCCTTGATACAATGCTATCTTCTGGTATTCGTCGTAAGCCTGTAGGGATTGACTTCCATGGACCAGAATAGATAGAATCTGGTCCCATTCTTCCTGGCTTATGCTGTTGTAACAAAAGGTGTTCTTTACTTCATGAAATACTATATGGCTTTCAAAGCCTCCAGATACGGCAAGGGTAAGAAGATATTGTATAAGTACATCGAAGCACCTTATATATGGGATCCGTTTTTCTATCTGATCATTTTCTATGGCTTTTCTCAATGCTGCTGCCTCTACCAGTTCAAGGGCATGTGTAGGGGCAAAGTAGATGCTACTGACAGCACC
>CALIQO010000084.1 GCA_938044055.1 uncultured Saprospiraceae bacterium | reverse complement strand
TCCTTCTAGTGCTGTAGTAAATTTAAACACGTACCTGTCTGTGCAGAGGTATGAGCCAGATGATATAAACTTGTTGGGTTCATTCGATTTTGCTCAAGGTTCTGGCAGAAGGTGGTTTAGTGATCCATTCAATTTTGATAAAAACCAATCCTTCGCTGATAAATTTGATTATTCAGATGCCATCGAAGGAGGTAGGTTCCTAATTAAGTCAACATTTGCCGGAAGGGCAGAAAACAATACCAGCGTCCTATATAAAATTAATAATCAAGAAGCAGAAAAAAACATAATACAGGTTACGACTTCTAATATCGAAGCAAGATATGCTAGACTTACCGATGTTTTAATAACCGATACGTATACGGAAAATCCTAAAATCGAAATTGAATTTAGAGGTCAAGGAGAAGACAATGGCTGGCTAGATTTTCTAGAGTTGCAGGTAGAAAAAACTTCTACTTACAATGGCACACCCTTACAGATGTTCTTCGATAAAGATATGGCTAATGAGCCATTTAATCTTAATATAGGGAATGAAGAAGCTAAGATCTTGGTGGTTTCTGACCCATACAATCCTTTTCTTGTCAATAAAATCAATGATGGGTACCCTATAAATCATGCATCTTTCTCTCAAGTCTATGTATTCCAACCTCAAGATGTAGAAAAAACTCCAGAATACCTAGGGCAAGTAACCAATCAGAATCTGCATGGAATAGATGATCTAGATATGGTTATAATCAGTCACGAATCATTCTTGCAAGCTGCTGAAGAATTATCTGTCTTCAGAAATCAAAACGGAATAAAAACACAAGCTATAGATGTTGATAAAGTATACAATGAATTTAGCGGTGGAAAAAAAGATCCTACAGGGATAAGGGACTTTATCAAAATGTTGCATGATAGAAACCCAGACTTTAAGTATGTCTTATTAATGGGGGATGGCTCCTATGACTACAAACATGTAGTCAACGGACTTCCAGATCACAACTTCATCCCTGTGTATGAAACATCAGAATCCCTACACCCTATTGAAGCATTTCCTTCTGACGACTTCTATGGATTAGTAAGCGATTTCGATGGAGACAATTTAAAAGGACAGATAGATATTGCTGTAGGTCGGATTCCAGCTAAAACGCTTGAGGAAGCTCAATCAGTAGTTGATAAGGTTATATCTTACGAGTCAAGCACTGAGAGTTTAGGTGAATGGAGAACCAGAATAGGCTTTACAGCTGACGACGAAGACAGAAACACACACTTCAGGCAAGCAGATGGGATTGCAATCGATACCGAACAGAAATTCCCTCTTTTCAATCAAGAGAAAGTTTACTTCGATGCTTTCATACAAGAAAGTACCCCAGGAGGAGAAAGATACCCAGATGCTTCAGAAAAACTTACAGAAAATATCAACAAGGGTCAACTGGTTCTTAACTATTTAGGTCATGGCGGCCCTACTGGATGGGCACAAGAAAGGGTCCTCCAAGTCAATGATATTCTTGGCTGGGACAATTACGCCAACCTAGCATTGATGATTACAGCTACTTGTAGCTTTACAGGTTACGATGATCCTTCTATTGTAAGTGCTGGAGAATATGCTATTCTATCTGATCAAGGTGGAGCAATTGCTTTAATGTCAACAGTACGAGCAGTATATAGCTTAGAAAACGAAAGATTAACTGCCTCAGTATTTGACACGCTATTTTCAGAATCTCTCGACAGAGAGCTCACTATAGGGGATGTTTTTATTCGGGCCAAGAACAATAACTGGCAAGATACCCTCAGAATCAATTCTAGAAAATTCGCACTCATAGGAGATCCGGCGTTGAAACTAGCCATTCCGAAACACGACATCAATGTGACGAAAATAAATGATATACCTGTAGAAGCTTTTCAAGACACCCTGGGTGCATTGCAGAAAGTAAAAATAGAAGGAACTGTAAACAAAAAAGATGGCTCTGTTTTTACAGGTTTTAACGGTAAGGTTTTTCCATTAATCTATGATAAGGCTAATAAAATCTCAACGTTAGCTAATGATGAAAGAAGTCAACAAGCAGAGTTCGAAGTCTATAAAACAAAAATTTTCGATGGTGCAGCCACTGTAACAGATGGAAGGTTTAGCTTTAGTTTCATAATTCCGATCGATATAGACTATTCTGTAGGAAAAGGTAGGATAAGCCTTTATGCCACTTCACAAGGTATGGAAGATGCTGCAGGATATTACAATCAATTATTGATAGGAGGTTCAAGCGGTAACAATATAAGCGATGATGTAGGACCGGCTGTAGATGTATTCCTTAATGATGAAGCTTTTGTTTCTGGAGGGGTAACAGGAGAATCGCCATTGTTGATTATCAATCTGGAAGATGAAAATGGGATTAATGTTACAGGAAGCAGTATAGGACATGACTTAACTGCCATCATAGACAATGATGTTAAAAACCCCATCAACTTAAATGAATTCTATACAAGTTCAGAAAATGATTTCACCAAGGGGAAAGTTGAATATAGACTACCAGAACTAGGCTCTGGATTGCATTCTATAAAAGTAAAGGCATGGGATATCGCTAACAATTCTTCCGAAAAATTAATAGAATTTAGGATCGTCAATGACGAAGATGGCACAATTGCTAACTTATACAACTACCCTAATCCGTTTTCAACTAATACAGAAATTATGTGGGAGCATGACCTACAAGGAGGGGACCTCTCTTCAGCCATATACATATACACACTCAGCGGAAAACTGGTTAAGACGATGACTCAGAACCACGTATCAGCAGGATCAAGAATTAATGGAATTTTCTGGGATGGAAGAGATGAATATGGCGATAGACTGGGCAATGGAATCTACCTATATCGGGTAAAAATTTCAGACCAAGAAGGCAACTTTACAAGAGAAAGTGACTTTCAGAAGTTGGTAATACTATATTGATATTAAAATAAACAGATTTAAGGCAATCCTTGCCAAATTGTAACCGTTTATGAGTAAGATTTTTAATTTTGCACGCTTATTGCAAGTGACTATATATATAACTAGAGAAAAAGAAATGAGACACAGAATATTTACACCTCTATTCGTATTAGTTTTTGTACTGTCTGGAATTAATCTTTCAGGACAGTTTGACCCAGTAAAAGGATGTATTATAGATTCTAATGGAGAATGTGTACCTAATGCAACCTTATCGGCCTTACCCTTTTTAAGAATCATACCTGATGCAAGAGGTGG
>CALIQO010000083.1 GCA_938044055.1 uncultured Saprospiraceae bacterium | reverse complement strand
TTTCTAATGTAATGTTTAGCATCGATGTGGCAGAAGATGATTCTACAGATGGTAATGAAGATTGGGATGCAGGAGATTTTATTCTAATAGAAGTTCAAGTTGATGGCGGAGGATTTGTCAACTTATTTGCTGTTGAAAGTGTTTTAGGAGGATCTAATAGTGCACCAGCTGAAGACACAACCTTTGACGGTTTTGGTGATGGAGCTGCAATTACCGATGCATTCACAACTTATACTAAAGCAATTGCCGGAACATCGAGACTAAGCGGCGCAGCTTCAACCTTAGACATAAGGCTAACCTTAAGTTTAAGTGCTGGAGATGAAGATATTGCCTTTGATGAAATAACAGTAACTGGAATGACCATTCTCCCTGTTACCTATTCCTTCATCCAAGCTGAAAATGTAAGGAACAGCAACCTCATTACTTGGGGAACTTCTTCTGAAGTCAACAATGATTTTTTCGAAGTCCAGCATAGTATGGATGGTCACCATTTTTCTAGCATCGGAACTGTTAATGCCAAGGGTTCCTCTAGAGCGGTTGGAGATTATTCTTACTCCCACGATGCTCCGAGTACTGGTCTTCACTATTACAGATTGAAGCAAGTAGATCTTGATGGGACATATGCCCATTCTGATGTAAAAGTAGTAGAAGTAATGGATGGAGATGCGTTTTCAGTTTTTCCTACAATGACACAGAATATGCTT
This sequence comes from uncultured Saprospiraceae bacterium, assembly GCA_938044055.1. Classification (GTDB taxonomy): domain Bacteria; phylum Bacteroidota; class Bacteroidia; order Chitinophagales; family Saprospiraceae; genus JABDLO01. The sequence goes on along the minus strand of CALIQO010000083.1, from coordinate 3,297 downwards.
GAGGTCAGACATTCTTTTTCTGGTGATACCAACATTGATATTGTAAACCACATGGGTCAAGTCGTATTAAGAAGTACAGGTGTCCTAGCGACAGATAGAATAGATGTTTCTTCCCTGACACCGCAATTGTACTTTGCAAGGTTAAGTTCGGGAGATCAAGTATTAAGCAAGAAGTTTATTAAGCAATAGCCGTTTATTCTAAGAATATAAAAAGCCTCTAGGTCTGTAGATCTAGAGGCTTTTTTAGTTTTTTTGTGGATTCTCTTCCGGAGAAATGGATTCGATTGATGGATTGGTGTATTCGAAGCGAAGAAAGGTTGCTTCGTATGTGTTGCGTTATTAAGAACCAGCTGTATCGTTCTTCCACCCTGTGGTCCCTCAAGGGACACATCTCTTTTATGTGGAGTGGTTGGTCCACGACCTACAGAATGACTACTTATAAAGAGTGAAAAAAAGATCGTCATAAAAATGGAGGCTTTCTGTTATTATATCTGACTTAGTAAACTGTCCTCCCTAAGGAAGTCTGAGGTGTATTCTCTTCCGGAGAAATGGATTCGATTGAAGGAATGGTTTATTCAGAGAAAACAAAGGTTGCTTCGTATGTGTCGAATAATAAGGACTAGTTGCATAGTTTTCCACCCTGTCGTCCCTGAAGCAACAAATCTCTTTTAAATGAGCTTCTTCCTACCCTCCCACTCTCTCCTTAATATCCCATATTGATACGTATCGTGGTAGACCTCGTATCGTTTTAAATGCTCTTTCAGAAAGGCTTCTTCTACCATCCCTGACTTCTTCATTACAGATCCTGAAGAAGCATTAACCGCAAGAAACTGCGCATGAATCTTATGGATGCCTAGATGCTGAAATGCGAAATCAATAATGGCTTTACAAGCTTCCGTGGTATATCCGTTATTCCAGTATTCCTTTCCTATCCAGTATCCCAACGAACCATTGTTATCGGGCTTATTCATTTTAATTCCTATTCCCCCTATTAATTTTCTGGAATCCTTGAGTCGTTGCGCAAAGACATAATGGTCTCCCGTTTCTCTTCCCTCTCTCGACATTTTAATCCAGAAGTCAGCATGGTGCGCTTCGTAGGGATGAGGCATGCTTCGAGTAGTCTTGGCCACATCATAGTCACTAGCATACTTTATAATATCATCCACATCATCGATGGTAGGAGGACTGAGTATCAGCCTATCGGTTGTGATTGTTTCAGGAATTTCTATCATACCTGAAAAGGTATGAATTTATTGATAAAAAAGTTGGAACTAAGCCTTACTTAATTGCTGTCTGAAAGCGGTGGGAGAAGCCCCTACCTTCTGTCTGAAGATTCTAGAAAAAGTCTGAACATCTGGATAACCGATCTCATAAGCTATGTCGGAAACCGTCATTTCAGTATATGTAAGCAATCTCCTTGCTTCAAGCATAATCCGTTCTCTTATTACATTGAGTGGAGAAGGAACACCCAGTTTCTTAAATGAATTAGCAAGTGTCTTAGGGGATTTATGAAGCATGCTTGCATACTCAGAAACTGTATGTTTACTTTTAAAATGTTGCTCTACTAGATAATTAAAACTTCTGATGATATCTATTTTTTCTACAGGTTCAGAAGACCATCCTTCTTGCTGCTTATACACTCGGGTACATAATATCAATATCCGCTTCAGCATCATCTGCAACATCTCTAATTGTAGTTCATCTTTAGATCTCATTTCTAGTACAAGCATATTCCAGACGGCGTCGAGTAATTCAATTTCTTTATCGGAAGGTTTCATTATCGGTAATTGGCTCGAGCCAAAAAACAATATGCCTTTACACCCGACTTCGCTGTCGTGGTTGACTACACAATAGAAGGCCTTGTTAAAACGAATCATCTTTCCAGACTCGAAAGCTTCATACTCTACTTTCTGAAACTGGGTAAGGCTGATTAATTGATCTTTCTTAAAAGTATACGGAATGCCATCTATGCTCAGCTTACTGCCATCCCTATCAAACCATATTAAGGTAAGTTCACTCTGACCAGTCTCAGATAGAATGTGAGCATTGCTTCTATCTACTTCAACGACTTCGAAAAACTCTTCATTTCTACCAAAAAACTTCATGTTTCTTCCTTTGTTATAGATACAATAAGCATGTCGCTCAACATGTTCTGAGGAACGACACTACTTAAGATAACTTTAATGTGTACCCTGAGTCGACACACTTATGTTACTGATTAATTAATTTTAAGCCAATAGATTATTGATCTTGTCTCTCAACATTTTTTCGGAAGCCATGCCTTTATGCGCATCTTTCACATTATTCTTCTGCATAAAGAATAAGGATGGAATGCTCTTTACGTTAAATAACTGGGCTAGTTCCGGTTGGTTGTCAATATTGATCTTAGCTATGGTTACAGATTCTGAGAATTCTTCCGCTAATTTTTCTACTGTAGGAAGTAAGACCTGACAAGGTCCACACCAATCTGCATAAAAGTCTAGGACGAAAGGCTTTTCTCCTTTAACCAAGTCGTTAAATTCTTTATTGGATTGTATTGCTTGCATAACTTATTGTTTTTAATTCTACACAAATATGCGACTATAAATCACTATATCTGTTAACAAGATTTCCTTACATCGTATCAATTATTCCCAGATCTGAAAAATAAGATACTCAATTGAGCTACTTCTTCCTTATGAAACTAAAAAAACTTAGCTGGAACCACTGATCGAATTATAGAATAATTCTACCAGTAGGTGTCTTTATCTCTATGTTAATACAAGTATCCTGAGATTCTTGCAATATCAATGGAACATTAAGGTCATCCACATAAACTTCAAGTGCACTTACATCTGGACCAGAAATACTTATAGAAAGTAATGTCGATTCTTCTGGTAACCGGTCACAAGGATGGAAACTGCTTTCCGACCAATCCGTGAAAAAAGGAATTCCTTCTACCATCGGATATGGACTAGGCAATGTCATTTTCCATGCCAGTCGATTACCCTCTTCTGTCTGTCTACTTCCTTCAACTACGGAAGACAATAATGGGTTTCTTTTTTCCAGCCATACGGCATCCTGATTTATGTGCTCTGACTTTATAGACCACCTTACAATGGTAGGAGAATCAATAAGATCTACGCCCATCCATCTATCTCCTGTAAAATCACGATTGTCGGTATCTGCAGCTATCAATTCTAAGTAGGCTCCATTACCTATATTCACTAGGGCATTGTGCGTTCCTCTGTCTAGATGTCTTCCTCCTATAACTGGAAGTACACCGCTTAGTTTTCTAAAGTCTTCAACTGCCTCATG
>CALIQO010000082.1 GCA_938044055.1 uncultured Saprospiraceae bacterium | reverse complement strand
GAGAACCATAGTGATTCTTATCCTCATATAGAGGTTCCCCATTGATAAATACCCAGACTTCATCACTAAACCCTAAGTCAATGCGTTTCTCCTGATTCACTTCTGACGAAATCGTCACTTTGATCCATACCAGTTTTCGATGTCCTCGATCTACACCTCCGTATAGTCGAGTCAAGTTAACCAGGGCCCGACGCTCAGCCTTTAATGGTTTCCATTCAATTGTACTGTTATATAAAGTCGAATCAATGGATAAGCCAGGAGCTCTGGGATCAATACTACCCATCAGCGCTTTACCTAAAGGAAAATCTACTGGTTGACTGACCATCCATTTCTTAAGATATCTGGTATCGCTATAGGTAGGATCATAGCCTGGTGCAGGAGCAACATCTTCTGTCGCATCAGGTATAACCTTAAAATTAGCATATATCACATTTCCACTCAGTGCAATAGTTCCAGACTTAGATCTTCCTTCTAAGCCCGGAACATGTAAAGTAGCATATTGCATATTATTGACGTACACTTTCATCTGATTACCATGAACAACTAGTTTTACGTGATTCCAGTTTTCGCCTTCTTTAATGGAAGCTGCCGCTTGGTATTCATCGCTTACATCCCACATATTTACACCATCTAAAACACAGGCATATTGCAATGTTGTTCTTACCACATCATTAGGGGTGCCAAAGTAACGTATATAAACCTTCTCTGAATTCAATCCAGATTCATCAACCCTGAAATCTACTCCTGGAAAACCTCTTCCTTTGAATTCTACATCATATTCAATGGTACCATTGATGAATTCAAAATCTTTAAGCATTATACCTAGGTCTCTATCATTATTGCTTTTAACAGCAGATACCGATTTATACGTTATAAACTCCACATTATCAGTAGTCGATTCCCAATACTTTTCAGTCATCGGAAATTCAATAGCTCTACTATTTTGAGCGCGTTTCTGTCCAGTTATTACATATGTAAAAAATAAAAAGACAGTTCCTAGCAATATATTCCTCATCATAGAACAGATAATTTTTATTTTCAACTTTTAGTATGATCAATATTAATCAGGAATTGAAGAAAACATCAAGTGTGACCTTGTTCAATCGCAATTAATCTTGTTCAATCGCAATCACAGCATAAATCCTCTTTACATTTATGGATACTTCTACCTTATATATGAAAGACCATTTGGTAACGCAGATTGAAAAGAAGCTCGGCTGGGGTAATGGCCAGACATGGAGCAACAAAGACTTCGAAGAATTGAGCGAGCTGATTTTTAGCGAAACCAATAAGAAATTAAGTGTGACAACACTGAAGCGCATATGGGGTCGAGCAGAACGGATCGCTAACCCCAGTGCCGCAACCTTGAATATTCTATCAGAATTTGCTGGGTACGAAAATTGGCGCGTATTCGTACAAGTCAATAATAACAATCAAGACCATTCTGAAAAAACAGAAAAGAGCATATATCCAAAAAAATGGATACTGCTTCTACTTGCATTGATCGTGACTATTCTCCTATTTTTTGGCTGGCAAGTCTATTTCAACAATACGGAAAAAACACCAACTTACAATCCTGAGGACTTTTCTTTTGAAAGTCGACCGGTAAGTAAAGGCTTACCTAATTCTGTGGTTTTCGAATACGATGCGAGGGCGGCAGACAAAAATTCTAAAGTTGAAATTCAACAAGATTGGGATAGAAATAAGCGGTCTACAGTTTCCAGAAACGACAGCATTGCAACCAGTATTTATTATCGTCCTGGATTCTTTAGGTCTAAGCTTGTAGTCGATGACACCATTCTTAAGAGAGACAATGTTTTTATACCTACAGATGGATGGTTAGGAATGATAGAACGCGACAAGATACCTATCTACTTGAAAAAAGAAGAATACTATGCGGACGGTCAATTGAAAATAGATAATGAGACCGTTCTCAATTATAATTTGGATCCTAGAACTGCTAAAGTTGCAGTCAGTTTCTACCAAGTGCGTGATTTCGGAGAATTATATACAGACAACTTCGAAATGTCCACTACTTTGAAAAACACTTTTGACGAGGGCATAAGTACCTGCCAACATGTTGATGTCTACTTACTTTATGAGGGCGGAGCCATAGGTATCCCGATGGCTAAAAAAGGTTGCTCTTCTAAACTAGAATTGTTGACGTTTAAAGAATTAATCAATGGAAAGAATAATGACCTATCTGGGTTCGGTATAGACTTTAATGACTATGCAGAATTGAAACTTATATCAAAAGATAAAAAGCTTGACATTTTTATAAATGGCGATTTCACACATCAAATGCACGTGCCAGAAAATCCAGCAAAAATCAAAGGCTTAATTTTCTACTTTGAAGGTGCTGGTGAGATCAGAGAAGTTGTGTTCAAGAAAAATGAGGAAATAATTTATAAAGATGATTTTCCGATCTAGTGTGGTTTTATATAACCATTAAGATAAAGGAAGTACTTTCTTCTTTACCAGAACACCAAGCAATATCAATAGAATGGACATCAATATAAACCATACGACCATTTGCCTTGAGCTAGAAAGATCTAGAGGCGCATCATCTCCTAGCAATACGAATGTGGACCAGAAATAAGGAAATACATTGCTGCTACTAGATAAATATTCTAATTTCGCATTTCGAAGTGCTTCATCTTTAGGATCTCCTTTCTCAATATTCTCATAAAAAGCAGTCATAATCTGACTTGTAGATTCGTCATTGGCCTGCCAGAGACTCATAATAACATTTTTTGTTCCGGCATGTCGGAAAGCTCTCCCCAGAGACATCACTCCTTCTCCTTCGCTATACTGGCCTAGTCCGGTATTGCATGCACTCAGAACAACGAGTTCACTAGGAATATCCATGTTGTATAATTCGTGCGCATGTAAGATATGATCTTCCTTTCCTTCTGCTTCAGAAAACACCATCCCTGAAAGCATGGGGTCCGTATCATGGGTATAGGCATGCATCGCTAGATGCAAGACTTTATAATCAGCTGCCACTTTTTTAAACGATCCAACCGTAGCTTCAGTACCGATAAGATTATCTCCACCCATCAACTCGCTTATCCTCTCTGCTTCACTCTCAGTATGTTCTAAAGAGGAGAAGCCTGCCCTACTTGCCAAAAATCCCCTGGGAGAAACTGGATAGCTAGGCGCTATGGCAAGCAACTGACCTTGATTATTTTCTGGCTGTTCAACCTCGGCAAAATGTAAAGAAGATGAAAAAGCATATTTTACAGTACCCGATTTAAGCAGGTATGGAAGTACACTGTAATTGATCTGGTCGCCTTGCACCGGTTCTGTCAACAATAATTCGAAGGGTAGGTAATTAAGATTTCCATCAGGAATAATCAATAAATTTTCTTCGTTGTAATCAGGTAAAAGTCGCTGGAACAATCGATGTGCTAGTCCGCCGAAAGTTTTAAACACACTTGAAGAATTGCTTCTATTGATAGCGATATCCTCGCTTGAGATTATAGATAGCAAGGAATCTAGTTGTGGCGAAAAGTCTACAATCTTCTCTCTATATAGATTAGCCTTATTGTTTTGAATCCTGAGAATGTATAAGAATTCTGTCGTTTTTAAGTATTCATAGATGACGTCATTGTCACCGAGTCTGGCCTGAACCTCATCTAGAGTCAATGTACTTCCTTCCTTACTTATCTTAGCCGTCAGCGGATACAATGCTTCAATCTTAGCTGTAAGTCTTTTTCTTTCTTGCTCTAAGTCAAATATCTCTGCGCCCAATTCAGCATACTGTTCTTCTTCTTTAAACTGATTCTGCGCAGCTGTCAATTCTGCAATGCGAGCTGCCGTTCTCTGTAACTTGCTGGCAAGACTATCTGGAACCATTACATCTTGTATTCTCTTTCCTGAGTGCAGCGCTTCCAATAAAACCAGACCTTTATCTTTTTCTATAAAAGTGAAGACGTGGTCTTCTTGTCCTCCGAGATCAAAGCAGATATCTGCTCCTCCGGAATAAACGTCATGTCCCATTCTGCCTAGGTTTATTTTGGCAGAAGTAGTCAGGAATGATGCTCTGGATTCATCGAGTAATGCATCTGAAGCATGGATGGTTTTAAGGGCAGCGGAAAGATGGCTATTATCTTGTTGTAGCCTTGTCAGGTTCCTCAATCGTTCTGCCTTTCTGATCATAATAGCAACAGACCAGTCTTCATAAAAAACCTCTTCTGCAGAAGGGTTGTCAGCTGGGTTGTTATATTCCCATCCACGTGACAACTCCCATAATCCTTGCTGGTATAAAGCTATGGCTTCCTCTGGATCCAGCGTTGTACGTGCAAGATTGAGACAAGAGAGAGACCGATCGTAGCTTTTCTCTGGAGCCATCTTGTATGCCCTATCGTATGCTTTCTGGAATAGATTATGGGCTTCTGAAGTATCTCTGTTTTCTAGATAACATACTCCCTTGCTTAACCACAGTTCTATCCACCTTGCATGATCTCTAGAAACGGAAGCTGCAAATATCCGTTCGTTTTCTTCGTAGTATTCAATCCCCTTAGCCCTGAGAGCTCTTACTTCTGGATGAGTAACATCATACTCAGGAGAAGAAGCTTCTAACTGAGCAGCCATATAGTTATGAGCCTTGCCTAGATTCATGGTAGAGTTCCCTTCCTGGTAACTATACGCACCGTTGTGAATCTTGCGATACATCTTCTTAGCAGTAGTATACCATTCTAGAGATTCTTGGTGGGCTTTCTCAGTTTCTAGTACATTCCCCATCTGGTGGTAACTGTGTGCAAGATCCATCGTATAGTCTGGCTGAAGTCCCTTGTATATTTCCATGGCCTTAGAAATATATAGCTTAGAAGTTTCGAAATCTCTTTTTCTCTGATACATCTGAGAAAGTCCATTGTAAGCTTGTGCTTCCGCATTCTTATTTTCTGCTTCTAGGGCACCATTGAGCGCGATGGTCTGAGTTTCTATGGCTTTATCTAGTTGTCCCCAGTCTTGATAGATGCCAGAAATAGACTTGATGGTTCTCAGGGTGCTGTTGTTATTATGTCCCAGTACCTCTACTTTTAGTGGCAATGCCAACTCGTAATAGTATAAAGCACTATCCATAGACCGTTTCCGATGATACGCTCTTCCTATATTGTTGTACATGTAACTCGTGTACTTCTTTCTTTCGTTTTCATCCTCGACACCTTGATAGTATTCCATCGCTAGGCGATTATTAGCAACCGCTTTCTCGTACCGATGGAGATCCAGATAAACTTGTCCAGCCGCATGATACAATCGAGGTTGCTGGATGATAAA
>CALIQO010000081.1 GCA_938044055.1 uncultured Saprospiraceae bacterium | reverse complement strand
ACAACAGCGTCAGAAGCATAATTGGCTTTTACTTTACTCAATTCGATATCTAGCTGCTCATCCTCGCAGGAAATGTAGACGCCTACTCTTGTAAGCCCTTTATATGGAACTTGAAACACATCGTACCCTGCTGATTCTAATTTAGCAACGAGGTTGTTCTTGTTCTTTTCATTGCCATAGGCTCCTATAACTATAACACAAGATCTAGGATCATCGACTTCAATTAGAGTTTCACTTTCAACCTGCTTTTCTGATTCTTCTTCTACTTCAACGACAGTGTCATTGACAACGACATGTCCCTGTGCCATAGAAAGAGTATCTATTTCTAATGTCATAGTATCTGCTTCCTTCTCTAAGGAAGCTAGTGTATCAATGACAATGTTACCTGTTGATGCAGTATTGATTCTGTTTCTATAAGAAGTATCAACTACATAAGGTTCTTCGCTTCTAATTTCTGCAGATTCACGTTCTTTGTCACTTTTTATCAATTGCTCTTCCTCCTCAGGATGTGCATAAGGGATGTAGAGTTCTCCATCGATTACCAGCGAATCCGCTAGCATCTGATCAGCAGACTCTCCTTGAATAGGATCCGTCTCTGATTCCAATGAATAATAGATTATAAAAAACCCAGCCAATATTATTACGATCATAGCAATTATGAAGTCTATTTTATCCTTAGAATTATGCAGGATTGAATCTAGCATATAATTATAATTATTGCAAAGGAGGGACACACACTTCCCTCCTGCGATGTTTAAATGGGATCAAAAATTATTTCTTTTTGTTCATTCCGTGGAAGAACTTATCCATCTGCTTTCCGGCAGCTGCTCTACCTCCTAGTCCGAATGAAAGAGCGAATGCTACTGCAATTGCGCCCAGTGTCAATCCAAATGCTAGGTTGACTATACTCTCAGCAATACCCATCGTATGAAGCGCGAATGCAAGGAATATCCCCAGAATAGCGAATCGAGCTATCGGAATTAAGTAACCATTTTCCTTAGAGTTAGATAGTGCATTGACTGCGATATTAGAGATAAATACTCCTGCTAATAAAATCACAATTCCGAAAAATACTTTTCCTGATATATGAAATACATCATTAAGTATTCCTTCTACTTGACCCAGTTCAAGCTTATCTGCTGCTGCAATGATTCCTGTAAACATGATAAAGAACAAGGCAATGTTTCCGATGATACCTGATAATGACTTGTTGCCTATGACATTGTTGATACCCATACTCTGGGACAAGTTGTCAAGACCTAGGTTTCTCAACAGATCTGTAACGATTGACACTACATATTTTCCTACTATAAAGAAAACACCTAGTAACAACACTGCTGCTATAATCTTAGGAACAGCTTGTAGAAGAGAACTCAGCATCTCAGTAGCTGGTTGAGATATGGCATCCATTTTTAACGTATCCAGAGCCACAATAAGAATAGGGATGAATATCAATATGAAAACAACTTGTTTTACAATTTTAGATAGACTCACTGAGCCTGCGCTTAACCCGATTTTTGATCCGAAACTTTCTAACCTCTCTGACAAGAATCCCGTAGCTTCCGAACCTATCGAACTGATTAAATATCCAGCGAATGCAATGACACCTGCAGCAATCAGATTAGGTAAGAACCCGACGAATTTATTAAGCATATTCTGAAGTGGCTCTAGCACCCCTTGTACACCTAATATATTAAGCACAATCAGTAAAGTATAAATTACAACTAAGTAATAAATCAGCTTGGCTACGAACTTATCTAATCTAAATGGGCTATTGATCTTACTTGCAATACGCTCATCAATAGAGGTTTTCTGCATTAACCGTTCTGCTAATCGTCGCATTACTCCTGCAAGAAATAAGCCGATTATAAGTACTACAATGGCACCTAAAACATTAGGTAGAAGGGTCCCAAATCTTCCTGATAGGGACTGTACTAGATTGTTGATATACTCCATATTACATTAAAATTGGTTATTAGATAATAAGAATGTAGACGCTCCTTGTGCGAACTACAACATGTAAAACAGCGCAATTATAGATGGGTGGATAGACAACTATCCATTATTTAAGACCATGGATATATTTAGAAGTCACAATAATTATTGATATTTTTAAGAAATGATGATAATCAGAGTTCTGAATATCAAATCAAAACACTTAATTAATCAATTGAAAAACAACAAACTATGTTTCCAACTAATTTTTACATGTACTTCGTTACTGCCCTAATTCCTCTTCTAGTAGGTGCCGTTTACTACCACCCTAAAGTACTCGGAACAGCTTGGATGAATTCCAATGGCTTCAAGGAAGAAGACCTCAAAGGTGCCAACATGATGGTCATTTTTGGAGCATCTTTCGTATTCGGAGTTTTAATCTCTTTAACAATGGCTGGCTTAACTATCCATCAAGGAGGAGCTATGCAAGCTATGATGCCAGGAGTAATGGAATCTGGGAGTGAAGCCATGCAAGATGCCAATGCATGGATGGCAAAGTATGGTAATAATCACCGGTCATTCGGACATGGTGCCCTTCACGGAGCTTTTTTCACAATTTTCTTTGTATGGCCATTGATCGCAATAAATGCTATGTTCGAGAGAAGAGGATGGAAGTATGTGTTGATCCATGTTATCTATTGGGTGATTACACTTGCTCTGATGAGCGGTCTCGTTTGTGCTACTTTAAAGTATGCGCCAGTGTAACCTACAGAATTTCAGATAAACGATATAAGATGGTCTTCTTTAGCTATAATAGTAGCATATGAGAAGGCCATTTTTTTTGTGTTTTGATCAACATTCTCCTTGTGTAGTTGTTTATT
>CALIQO010000080.1 GCA_938044055.1 uncultured Saprospiraceae bacterium | reverse complement strand
GGTATACACTATGATATTACAGAGAGAAAAAACCTAGAAAAAGAACTGAAGCGTGCCCAGGCTGAGGCGATAAAGGCGCAGCAAGCGGAAAAGGATTTTCTAGCAAGTATGAGTCATGAAATAAGAACTCCTCTCAATGCCATTATAGGCATGAGTCATCTTCTTAATGACACCTCCCTTGATAATCAACAGAAAGAATATTTGGAAATATTGTCAGGATCAGCAAGTATTCTTCAGAACTTAATCTCTGACATCTTAGATATATCTAAGATTGATGCTGGAACCCTTGAACCTCAGTTAAGTGAGGTAGATTTAGCTGATCTCTGTGAACGTCTTGTCCATACCCTCCGATCTAAGAATAGAGATAGACCTGTCTCTATCGATCTTAATTTTAGTAGTCTGCTGTCTCATACTGTCGTTACGGATGGTCAATGGCTTAATCAGATATTGTTGAATTTACTTAGCAATGCGGAGAAATTTACAGAAGAGGGTAGGATTGATTTAAACATAGATGTAGTAGAAGAGAATAAAGACAGTTGTCACATTTTCTTTTCAGTAACAGACACAGGAATAGGGCTAAGCTCGGAAGAACAGAAATTCATATTCCAAAAATTTAAGCAAGCAGATCCTTCCATAAGAAGAATGTATGGAGGAACAGGTTTAGGATTAACCATAAGTAAAAACTTAGTAGGCCTATTAGGTGGAGAATTAATAGTTGCCTCGGAAAAAGGGAAAGGCTCAAAATTTTCTTTTAGTCTAGAACTTAAGAAAGGTAGCTTGAGAAAATCCGTGAAAAAGAAATCGGGAAAGATTTCAGATTTACTTACTGAAGCAAAGAAGAAGCATATCCTCATAGTAGAAGATAATTTAATGAATCAGAAGTATATTTCTTCATTGTTGTCTAAGTGGGATGTAAACTATACGATATGCAATAATGGATTAGAAGCGATCGAAGCGGCTGACCGAGAGAAATACGATCTTATTTTTATGGATCTTTCTATGCCTGTAATGGATGGGTATACTGCTTGTAGGAAGATACAAGAAGGGATGGGTTTAAATGCTGAAACAATAATCATCGCACTTACTGCTTCTACTTTTTTAAGTAAAAAACAGCTGGCTTTAGAAGCGGGAATGAAAGATTTTATCTCCAAGCCTTTTACCCCTGATCAATTGTCATTCTATCTTAAAAAATATTTAAGTAATAAATCTTATGATATAGCGCATGCTACATTTGTATTTGACAATGCACTAGATGTTTCTGCTTTAAAAGAGTTGTATGGAGATGATATTGAGTATGCCAGTGAGATGTTTGATATGTTTTTATCTGTGATTGTGGATGAGATGAAAATAATAGAGAACATTTGCGAAAGCGATAACCTGATAGCTGTTCATAAACAGGCTCATAAGATGAAACCTACTTTTAAAATGGTGGGACTTACAGAATTGTTTTCTCTCATGGAAGAGCTGGAGAAAAGTACAGATATACAACAAGTGATTAAGGGAATCACTCAGTTACGATCAAAACTGAGTGAAAAACTTCCTATCTTAAAAATAGAAAGCGATAGAATGAAATCGGAATTGCTAAAAATAAATCAATGATGAAAAGCATAATTGTAGAAGATGAAGTAATGGCGAGAAAATCCATCGAGACTTTATGTAGTAAGGTAGATGCCATCAATATTGTAGGAATATATGAAGATGCAGAAAGTGCTTTAACTGGATTAGAAAAACAAGAAGTAGATTTAATATTTCTTGATATAGATATGCCTGGGATGAGTGGCCTAGAATTACTTGATAAGATTTCAGTATTGCCTCAGATAATTTTTACCACAGGAAATAAAGAGTATGCATACGATGCTTATGAATATGAAGTAACAGATTTTCTTACGAAACCGATCACGCAACCTCGATTTCTAAAAGCAATTGAGAAGGCGATTTCCAATCAAGATAAATTAAATGCCATAGCCCATGCCAGTACTCAGAACGAGATATATATAAAAGCGGATGGGAGATTCGTAAGACTTGCCTACGACGATATTTTTTACTTTGAGAATGTAGGAGATTATGTAAAAGTTGTTTCCTCACACGGTAATTTTATCATTCACGGTAGTATGAAATCGATAGATAACCGCATAGCTCATCCTCGGTTCTTAAAAGTACATCGCTCCTACATAGTCAATATGGATAAAATAAAAGACATAGAAGACAATACAATTGTTATTGAGAAAAAAGTAATTCCAGTTAGTAGATCACATCGTCCTATCCTTATGAAATCTATCAATATTTTATAAAACCATTCTTTTTTACAGAAAACAGAAGGATCTATGCCGAAAATCGAAATGTACCGATTCTAAGCTTTAATTGATCACATCTTTACGTCGACAAGCATGCGATAACAATCATTCGCATCGAAGTTTTAAAAAATTAAATCGACGAAATTATGTGCGGAATTATGGCATACATCGGAAAAGAACAAGCTTATCCCATAGTCATTGAGGGTTTAAAAAAACTGGAGTATCGCGGCTATGATAGCACAGGCGTAGCAGTTATGAATGGGTCTCTCAGTGTATATAAGAAAAAGGGAAAGGTATCAGATCTTGAAACTTTTATAGGAATTCAAAAGAAAAATGGATACATAGCCATGGGGCATACCCGATGGGCGACTCATGGTGTAGCCAATGATGTCAACGCACATCCACACTTGAGTAAAGACCATAGATTAGTTATGGTGCATAATGGTATCATTGAAAATTACAATGAGCTTAAAAGCCATTTATTATCTCAAGATTTTACATTTGAAAGTGATACAGATTCAGAAGTCCTTCTCCAACATATAGAATGGTATAGATCAAGTTTTTCGCTATCATTGATAGAAGCGGTGAGACGTGGATTAGGAGATGTCAGGGGATCTTATGCGATGGTAATTATGGATACTTTAGATCCTGAAAAAATAGTTGTTGCTAAGAAAGATACTCCCCTAGCGATCGGAATGTGTACC
>CALIQO010000079.1 GCA_938044055.1 uncultured Saprospiraceae bacterium | reverse complement strand
AGTCGCCGATAGGCTGGTCAAAGGCATCAGCATTCTTAAACATCCCTTCCATATTGGTCACGTTTCCAATGTCCCATCCGCTAATATTCTGGTTAAATGAAATGGCACTATTGAACATTAATCTCGTGCTTTCTACATTCGAAACGGGCCAGCCCGATATATTCGAATTAAAAGATTCTGCTCCCGCAAAAATGCCCTGCATATTGGTCACATTGCCAACATTCCATGAGGAGAGATCTCCTGAAAAACTTGTTGCCCCATTGAATACACCTACCATATTGGTCACATTGGATACATCCCAGTCATTAAGGTCTTTTGAAAAATTACTGGCACCGAAGAACATCCGTCTCATGCTTGTTGTATTGGATAGATTAGGTGCGTCAGTTGCAGAAAAACTGCTACCGTCCCAGCCTTCAAACATACTTTCCGTTGTAGCCCATTCAATTTCTCCCCATTGTGTCACGTCGATGAGTTGTTCTTTATCATAGTTTTTAAAACTAGGGAAGTCACCGAAAAACTTAATATTGTAGAGGCCTGAACCTGAACCTACGGCTAACCTAAGAGAGACTAATGGACTACTTAGAAAGAATAGCCTTGCATCCGAGGGGTCGTCAACTGAGGATACACTATACTGAGCATTATATTCCAAATTTTCAGTTAAAGAGAAAAATAATTCTTCACCGTCATCCAATTCCCACACTGTATTGAATGTCTTAAATAAATCATCAATATCACCTTCGCACAGTGTAACACCATCACCGTCTCTATCCATAGTGAAGTTATTCTCATCATAGAAGAAGTCGAGATAAGTCGGGTTGTCATTGGCATCATTATCAGTAGGTAAAACTCTAGCCTCGTCTAACCTAAAGCTCTCACCTACAAACTCCCCTTCATGTTCGTATCTATCAGAAATATAATTAATAAGACCAAGGTTTGTAATCGTACCTTTTATGTTGCCGATGGTAGTTATATTAAGAATCGCACATTGTTCATTAGTCAGACTACCACCAAGACCAGTAGCTCTCATGGATGTATTGGAACCAGCATTAGTTAGTACGTGATGATTATGGATGGAAATTGGGTTTATAAAAACCAAGTCCATTAAGATACCATCAAACGTTCCGTAGATCTCCGTAAATCCATGATTTATGAATTCTGCTCCATCATTCATAAGGAAACCAAAATTTTCATCAGCCTCTGCCATCTCACCATCGATATACAGTTCACCAGATGCATCCACAGTCATGATACCATTTCTCTGGATAGACATCGAAGCTAATATTGCTCCTACACTTGATAAGACTGGATTGTTAACTTGCTCTACAATAATCACGCTATCTTCCTCCACAGGTATGAATTCAGGAAACCAGTTTTGACCATTGTCCCAATCGGTATCAACTGCACCAGTCCAGTACTTTCCGAGTCGATCGATGCACGTGCCAGAAATAGGGTTGCCATTGACGGCCCAGCCACGAGCGACTAGCAAGTCTCTTGCATCCGAGGCGGTTTCATCATAGTCAGCCATTGGCCCACCTATGGCAAAATTACTTATGTTCTGATTATTGACATGCCAGCCAATGATGGTCTGCGACCAGGCTTCACATTCAAAGCCTTTGGCATCAAGAAAAACATCGACCACACTATCTGACTCGTCAAATCGCCAAGCTCCCAAGTTTTGATTGAAGGCTTTAGCACCCTCGAACATATTGTCAAAATTACTATTGTTGTGTACATTCCAGACACCGATAGGCTGATCAAAATCCAAGGTTCTTTTGAACATAGAGGCCATGGTCGCTACATTACTTACATCCCAGCGAGAAATATCCTGATCAAAAGACTCAGCAATTGCGAACATGGAGTCCATTGCAGTAACATTACTTACATTCCAAGAGGAGATATCGCTGTTGAATATGAAGCAATCAGCGAATGCTTTCGTCATAATCTCAATGGAATCTGTGACCCACATACTCAGATCTCCTTCAAAACTTGTGGCACCTTCGAAGATCGAAGTCATATCTGTAACATTAGTCAGGTTAGGAGCATCCGTTGCGGAGAAGCTGGATTCCTGCCAGTTTTTGAAAGATTCTTTCATAGAGAAGAACTCATTGTCACCCCATTGGATCACATCTATGAGTTGGTCTTCAGGATAAGCAATCAAGTGTGGAAAAAGACCTTCAATTTCTAGGGTGTACAATCCTTCTTCAGGAAATGTAGTGGTAAAATCTCCATCTTCTAGACTAAAGTGGGTTCCTGATATCTGGATTGTAGGGTCATTCTGATTGATCCATTTATAATCAAACCGATAAGGCTGACTTGAGGTAGGTATGGTGATGCTTAGATCTTCAAATACGTCCCACTGTGTAATAAATGGCTTTCGCTTAATCTCATAATGATATATGGAGCCACTTCTTATCCCATGTGAATTACCGAATGATGCATGGATAAAGAAAGATTCTTCATCCATCTCCACTTCTAGACCAAAACCAAGGGCATCATTGCCGATAGGAGTAAAGACTTCAGATATCAAACCCCAGTTGTCCAATCCTCCCTTGTCTCGACCATAAATATATGCCACACCATCAAGCCGATCTGGTGCCTGATCTCTAAAATCTGCAGTCACCATGTAACGCTCCGAAAGGGCTACAGAACTTCCAAACGCAATAAAACCTGCTTCTTTTTCAGCGTCAATAACTTTTTTTTCCACAAATCCACTCGGCTCCTCATCAAATAAAAAGAGCTTATTAGCTCCTCCTGAGGTGCTATTGGAAGAAGTCACTACTAGTAGCTTATCATATATTGCTAAATCATTTCCAAAATTTGTGCTGAGGGCACTATTAGAGGGTGCTATACTATCTACTAGTCCCCAATTATCCACGCCACCTTGGTCTTTACTGTAATGGAGCACCCTACCAGGTCCACCAAAACCGAATGGTCCGGCATCTCCTACATAGAGGTCATCTCCTTCTACTTTTAGCTCACTGACCTCTCTAAAAGGGGTATTCGGTTGAGTGATTTCTAGCACCTGTCCCCAATTATCCATTCCACCTTCGTCCTTTTGATGAATGAACACTTTCTCACCATCGCCATTGGCTATTGCTAATATATCATCATGTATATCCACCACCAGATTACCTTGATCTATAGTCTTAACTATTCCCCAGTTGTCAGCCCCTCCTTGGTCTTTATAATAGATATGGACCTTCCCTTGCTCTCCGATGGCTGCAGCATTTTCATAAAGGCTATTTCTTCTACTAAATTCTTTATCGACCCCAGGATTAGGCGAAGTAAATTTCTTGATCTCACCCCAGTTATTATTGCCGCCTTGATCTCTACCGTAGAGATAGGCACATCCACTATTGTTACCATTTGCATCAGCATTATGAGCTGATACAAGAAGCAGGTTATCATGAGCTGACATTATAGCACCAAAAAAATCATCGTTCCCACCACTTGTGTCATTCACTTCTAATACTTCACCCCAGTTGTCAGCACCACCGGCATTGCGACTCAGAAACAATGCTCGCCCCGCTATTTTCAAATTTTGGATCAAATTATTATCACTTGCTCCGACGATGATCTTATCTTCTTCGATATCTATTGTACTAGCAAAGTAGTCTTCCGATGCAGGTATCGACGCTGTCAGTGTGTCGATTGGTATTAGAGGCTGACTAGATGCTGGATCAAATGAAAATAGGATTGCTCGACCCGCATCTTGAAGTCCGTCGACTGTGGCAAAGGGCTGTGATACAAGCACAAGATCATCATGTAGAGCAATATCTCTACCGAAACTAGAATTTCCTGAGATCGATTGCACCAAGCCCCAGTTATCTATTCCACCTTGATCTTTCTTATG
>CALIQO010000078.1 GCA_938044055.1 uncultured Saprospiraceae bacterium | reverse complement strand
ATACTATATGCCCCTTTATACATGGGAGGCATGGTTCCTTCGCCACCTACTTTGTAGCCATTAAAGTAGGCTTCGTCTGCATCATCGATTGCACCAAGTTTCAAGAGCAGGCCACCGTTTTCTATGACCTTTTGTTTCATGGTAGATGGAATCACAATGGTTTTTCTATACCACCCATATCCATCGTAATTTTCATAGCCTTGGCTTTCCCACAACTCGCCTGCTTTTATATCTGCCCATTCTGAGTCATCATATTCCATCTCGGAGTAAGCCGATTGGTCTCCCTGCATAAACTTCCATTCTTGGGTCAGAAGATTCTGAGCAGATACAATGTTAAGCTGGATTGAAATGACAAAACTTAAAATCATAATTAAAGCACTCAACCTTATCTTTTTCATAGTTGCCATAATGTTAATTCATAAGGTATAAAATATTCAATGGACGTGAATTAAAATTGCAATATTAATTTCTATGCTACTCGTAAGCATGCATTGTTCAATCCCTTGGTTATTTTTGATTATATCTACACCTATTAACTTCAATGTTATGAGTCTTATACGCGTATACTTTAAAGTAATTTTTCTGGCCATGTGTTTAGCACATTCGACTACCCTTCTTGCCCAAGACGATAATGTCTACTTAATCGTGCGTGCGGATGACATGGGGTATTCTCATTCTGGTAATCTAGCTATAGAAGAATCTATTGTCGCAGGAATTACGACAAGCGTGGAAGTAATAGTTCCTTCACCGTGGTATCTTGAAGCCATTGAAATTTTGAAAAAATATCCATCTGTGGACATAGGCGTACATCTGGCGCTTACCAGTGAATGGGATAACATTAAGTGGAGACCAATTACCTCGGCAGAATCACTTGTAGATGAGAGGGGGTATTTTTTTCCCATGACATGGCCCAATGCGCACTACCCTGATAGTTCCATACTGATAAAACGAAATATCAATCCGATAGATGTGGAAGTAGAAATACAAGCACAGATTGACATCATCAAGCAGGATGTACCGATTACTCATCTATCTACACATATGGGCTGGGAAAGTATGTCTGCGGAATTGTATAAAGTCTATGAGGATGTCGCTTCCGCAAATGAATTGTCCGTTCTCTTAAAAGATTATGGAGTGGCACCGATCTCTATATTTGGTGCTAGGGTTATGGATGCTCAGGAAAAGGAAGAAACTTTTATCAAGATTCTTGAAACCTTGAAACCAGGTAGGTACATTCTGATTGCGCATCCTGCTCTAGATACACCCGAACAAAGAGCCATCAGCCATCGCGGCTATGAAAGGGTTGCTCAAGATCGATCGACTGATCTCTTTATTCTTAAAAGTGAAAAAGTGAAAAAACAGATTGAAGCACTCGGAATAAGGCTTATTGATTATAAAGAATTAAAAGCTTTAGGTAAAAAATAAAGGCGCTCGGATTCCTCTGAGCGCCTTATGCAATCTGTTGTTGTTCGTTCTATTGTGCTACAATAAATTTTTTCTTTATTGTATAATCGTTATTGGCAATTTCTATAAAATAATATCCTGCTGACAGGTCAGAAGATTCAACTTCCATAGAAGTAGAAGTTACTTGTGCTGTAGACAATAACTTTCCATTAAGATCATAAATGGTTGCTTTTCCACCTACCAATCTTTCTTCTACTTGCAGGGTCAGATTGGTGCCTTTAGTTACTGGATTAGGGTAAACTTTAACTTCATTGATTTCTAGATTTCTAAAAGAAAAAGACTCACTGTTTACTTTTTCTTGTATATCTCCGATCAAATCGCTGATTTTATTTAAATCAATGGCACCCTTAAGCGAAAACACAACAAAGTCACCATCTTCTGAAGTTCCTATTCCTACGAGCTCATAGACGACATCATTCTCTTCATCTATCATAAGGTGGAAGTTATTTCCTCCATCTCTTACCTGGATAAGTTCTTCGAAATCTGGTCTAATTTTCTTTATACCTGCTTTATATATAGCGGTAGGGTCTGCGAGGTCAGGAACCATTACAAGGTTGAAACCTTCTATGGTCTGCACCAAGGATGCAATTTCTTCTGCTTCTTCTTCTTCAGTTGCTTCTAGAAAATTAGAAGCCATCTGGAATAATTTTCCTGCTACGAAAACGACTGTAGCACTTTCTTTTTCTTGTAAATCAGCGAAGTGTTCTTCTACTACATTCTGCCCTATAGCAGAGAATGACATAAATAATGCACATGCAATGGATAAGTACTTTTTCATGATTAAATTGTTTTTATTTGATTTCTGTATTAAAAGTTGGTAACTCAAGGGCAGTGTCGTTACATAAGGGAGACGGACAATAAGAATGAATGTTACAGAAGAATTAAACCCACCGACGAAAGCTCATTATTTTTCGATGAATATTATCAGTCTTGGGGTTAAAATGACACCTACGGCTTCTCTTTTTACAGATATAAAAGTGGGTTGTTATTATTTTATTATTTTGGAAGCCTAGAAGAAAAACCAACTATGGCAGAAATCAATCCACAGAACCTTCCGCATACGCCGGAAAACCCAGAACTGAGTCTTACAGAAGCCCTTATTCCTATTATTGTATTGATAGCCTTACTGGCTTATAATGTATACATGTTTGGAGATAATGCATTGAGTGGTTCTAACCAATTCGTCTTATTAATAGGAGCGGCTGTCGCAGCTATAGTGGGTTTTAGAAATAAGGTTTCTTATAAACAGATGATGCAAGAAATCGGAGAAAACTTTAAATCCACTGCTGGGGCCATCATTATATTGCTTTTTGTAGGATCCCTGGCTGGATCGTGGTTGATAAGTGGAATCATTCCTGCTATGATTTATTATGGATTAGAAATTCTACACCCCAGTATTTTTCTACCTGCATCAGTGGTCATTGCGAGCATAATCTCTATTGCCACTGGTAGCTCATGGACGACTTCAGCAACTGTAGGTATAGCACTTGTGGGAATCGGTAAGGCAATAGGCATAGATCCTGGTATGGTAGCAGGTGCAGTGATTTCTGGTGCTTACTTCGGAGATAAAATGTCTCCACTATCGGATACAACCAATCTTGCTCCAGCGATGGCAGGTGGAGAGCTGTTTAGCCACATCAGATACATGGCGCTTACAACAGTGCCTACCATTATTCTGACCATTATCATATTTATAGCGATCAACCTTTTTATCAGTACAGAAGGGATTGCTGATAGCGAAGTTATTCAAGCAACAATCCAAAGTAAGTTCAATGTCAGCTTGTGGTTATTTTTAGTTCCTATTGCTGTTATAGGCCTTATCATAAAAAAAACCAAACCGATTATAGCATTGCTTATAGGCAGTCTTCTAGGAGGTTTATTCGCGGTTATTTTCCAACCTCAGATTGTTGCTGAAATTGCAGGTGTAGACAGCATGGGTTTCGGCTCTGCATATATGGGTGTAATGACGGCTATGACAGAAGGCGCTTCTATTGTAACAGAAAATGAATCTCTGAATGATCTATTCTCTAGCGGAGGTATGGCAGGCATGTTAGGAACCATATGGTTGATAATGTGTGCTATGGTATTCGGTGGGGTTATGGATGCGATCGGAGCACTATCTAGGATAAGTAGCGCGCTTTTAGGTATGGCCAAGAGTGTGTTTGGTTTATTCGCCAGTACAGTAGCGAGTTGTCTTGCTCTTAATATTACTGCATCTGATCAGTACCTAGCCATTGTTGTACCTGGGAGAATGTTTCGACAGGCATATGAAGACAGGGGATTAGCGCCTGAAAACCTCAGTAGAACACTCGAGGATTCCGGAACAGTTACATCGGTACTTATTCCGTGGAATACGTGTGGCGCTTACCAGGCTGGGGTATTAGGTGTATCCGTAATTGACTATTTTATCTATGCAATTTTCAATTATGTAAGCCCGTTTATGACCTTACTATTCGCTGCCTTGGGCATAAAAATTAAGCAGCTCAGTACAGAGAAAAAGTAAAAAGGCATGCCCTCTATCGAGAACATGCCTTAACTATCTATCTATGAGTTTCTGAAGATATCTTATCTATGAAATCAACTTAACGTTGATCGCGTATAAGGTGTTCTTATCTGCATCTGTAGTTTTTAATTCCTTATAATTAAGGTAAGCTTTAACTACAGTATCTAGCTTTTTATTATTCGTCTTAAGGACGATAATTTCATTGTTGTCATTGATTGTAAATTGAATCTTTACATTGTCCTCTTCTAGATTATAGTCTTCTAGATCTACTTTCTTTATAATATCTGCAATTTCAGTTCTAAGTTCATCGTACTTAGTATCTGCTGTGGGCGTACCTCCAGCGTATGCAGAAAATGAAATAAATAAAGCAGCGAATAATGGGGCGAAAAATCTTTTAGCACTTTTCATAATAGTTAATTTAAAATTTGGTGGTTAAATAA
>CALIQO010000077.1 GCA_938044055.1 uncultured Saprospiraceae bacterium | reverse complement strand
CCCCTCACCTACAGGCAAGATTGTAATCATATACGCCACAATTGCTCCTAAAACAAGACCTACAATATGAGTCGCTTTCCAGTGATCAATCTGCCGACCGATATAGATGGCTGAAGCTATAATCAACCCGAAAAAGAATCCCCATAGTGGTTCTGGAAAGTTATCTATCAGATAGGTTACGCCGAAAACTCCTATAACGACACCCATTATCATTCCTCCCATAAGGAAGAATAGGAACCCTAGGTCCAACTTGGCTGTCACGGCTTTAATTCCTCCTGATTTCCATTCAGAAAATAAGCCTGGACCTATGTTTTTTATTACGGAAAGTAAGCGTTCGTATATACCTGTTATAAAGGCAATCGTACCTCCAGATACTCCAGGGATTACTTCTGCAATTCCCATGGCCATTCCCTTCAGAATAGTACTTGGTGGGGTTTTACTTTGTGTTGATTCTTTATGGGTCATTGTGGGTTCTTCCTATTCTGCGGCCATTAAAGGAAACTGTATCCTTCTTCTGTTGCATTCTTTCATCAAAAAACACTTGAGTCAGATCAGGCTTACCAGCATGAATCCACGCTGTATACCACAAGCTACCTATGGCCTTAATCGAAGCCCTCATTCTGTCTTCCACCATCGTCCCCATTTCATTCATAAATGCCTCGGCATATTCTGGGCATTGGATGCGTATTGTACGTTCTAGCCGTTCATCATAACAGTATTGCTTGTCCTCAGGAAAGGTTTCACTGAGTCTTTTTTCCACCAGCAATACACTATCTAGGTAGACGTGGCTATCTAAGACTATGTCCCAGTAATAATCAGATAGATTATTAACAT
The DNA here is from genome assembly GCA_938044055.1 of uncultured Saprospiraceae bacterium. Classification (GTDB taxonomy): domain Bacteria; phylum Bacteroidota; class Bacteroidia; order Chitinophagales; family Saprospiraceae; genus JABDLO01. Next base: position 3,118 of record CALIQO010000077.1, on the reverse strand, counting down.
ATTTAGCCTTTCCAACGAAAAAATCCCAGCCCTTATCAGCAAACAATTCTGGTATTCTAGATTCCCAGAATGCGTGTATGCCGACTTGATTGGTCATCTGGCCATTGTAGTTCTCGGTCGTATGCAAGGGAACATGTGCGTCTCCGATATAGTGACCATAATCGGAAGCATACCTCAAAATTCGATTTCCATCCTTACTCTCGAAAGCTCTGACAAGTTGGTAATGTATCCGCTCTAGGGCAAATGGCAGGATGCCATAAGTCGTAAAGCTATCTCTTATCTCAATTGCCTTCGTTCCTTCTTGCCAGTAAGGGTGTGCTTCCACTGGAACGGTCCAGATATCTTCATACCTAGAAGGCATGATCTCTTTTCTAAAATAAGAAATAAAAGAATCTGTATGTACTGAAAAAGAATTTCTTCTAGAGTTCCACTGCATCGAATCCTCCTTCTCAGTGACCGTATACAGATTTTCTCTCCCATTATCGTCGGTAATAACAACCTTCCCAAATTTTAATATAGCCTTAGAATAATTCCTAGGCACATTGTCATATGGATATGTACCCCAGTGATCGATATCTATATAATGTCGGACTGCCTCAAACTTAGTCGCATGTCTGCGCTTATCGGGGTCTACAGAATGTTCCGCTACATAATCTATATGCTGTTTAAAGAATCCCACCAGAGGTGGTGGCAAAGTAAAAACAGCCATCCTGTTGATCTTTCTATGCCCGTAGAATCCCCATTCCTCTCCGTCATAGGAATAAGAAAAGCCTAGGATAAGGCTGAGAATCATTATGGTTATAACACTATAGAAAAGATGCTTCACGTGTGTATATTGAAGTCACAATATATAAGAAGAAAAGTAATTATCGATGATTAAGTCAAACTAAGGAGCGAGACAGCACAATTGCAATAGATCTTAGAACCTATCCGTATCTCTTCTTTCTTATAAAGTTGTAAACCATTCCGATGAATAACAGAAAGACCAGAGGCAACCCTAAGTTGAGGAGTTGCCACTTTCCTTTTTCATCTTTAGCCTTTACGGTATTGAGCATTCTTACCTTAATATTCTTAGATTTAGACTTAAGCAATGGTCCATTCCCCATCATATATTCTATGGTATTGACAAGAAGATTGTAGTTGCCTTGATAGACTTTCCGTTCCCATTTATTGGCCCCGAGCGGCAACGGTTCCCCATTTCTAGCGGTATAATTGGTCTTGACAAAATCTGCATCCGTCACAACTACTTGCTTGCTAGTCTGGCTCAATTCTTTATAGGTTGTTCCAGCCTTTCTTAATATTTCTTGTTGTACGCTACTTACCCGATTTCTAAAGAAAGAAGGAAATTGGCCTTCTGAAAGAAGGCCTAGAATGAATGGACCTTCGTTGAACAAAGCAGGGTCTGGATTCGCTCTAGTGATGTCTGTAGTTATAGTAAGAGGTACATTCTGGTTTTTACTATATGCCGAGGAACTTAGGATAACCGATCTTTTTAAATCACCATCCACTTTTACTGTATCGATGCTGCTCGGAAAATCTAAGTCTACCCTATCCACTCCATAGGTGATCGGAGAATTCCCTTGAACTTGTCCCAGAGCATGGTATACCCAGGGTCTATTCTCGTACTTGGGCTTCCCATTGACCACAGAAGATACCTGTGGAATACTAGAACACTCTAGATCAAGTACTAAATCTGAATTCAATCGCATGCCATACTTAAACAACAGGTTGTCAACATTGATATCTCTGGCAATACAGATGTGTTCCCCATTGGCACGTATGCTGTCTAGATTAACATTGACCGTATTAATAAACCACAATACATTACCTCCATTCATTACGTATTGATCTATCGCAAACAAGTTATCTGTTGTGAATGATTCACTGGGATCTTGTATAATCAATAGTGGATAATCTGGTGATATTAAGTCTGTGCTGTCTAGATTTACTGCATCAAGTGCATAATAACGGCTTAATTCAGAACTCATATGGTAAAAACTGGGACCTACCTTGGTTCCATTGCTGGTTAAGATTCCTATCCGTCTTCTTTCAGAAGAACTGAGTTTCTGAATAGCGTTAGAAAACTTGTATTCAAGCTGGGATATGGAATTATTAATAACGGCTTCATCATTATTACCATCTGGAGCACCTTCTAGCAATTGTATAATTACAGGTGGTGCATCATTCTTACTGAATATGGCATAAGGAAAAGCTGTCTTTGCAACGAATTCTGATCCATCACCCACGCTTATAGGAAAAGGAACCAATCCTTGCTTAGCAAGCAATTGCTGCCGTTCTTCTAGTTGGTCTTGTGGAACATCTAGTGGATCTTCACTGACATATCTTATCTTACTATTCAAGGATTTAAACCCTGATAATATATCTTTTATAGATTCTTGCAGGCGCTTATATCCTGCAGGAAAATCTCCCTCGAACAGCACTTCTACGAGGATGGGTTCCTCCACGTTTTCTACTAGATTTTCAGTAACCTCACCTAGGCTGTAACGCTTATCTTCCGTTAAGTCCCATGAGGCGGTATTAGGTCCTATGATGTAATTGAAGATTAGTAGTATGACGATGATAATTATATAATACTTCTTATCCATCCTACTGCTTTCTAGATTGAAGTGAATAATGACATCCTAGCAAGCCTAGTGAGATGATGGTTAAGAAGTATATAACATCGGACAATCGGACCAATCCTCTGCTTAAGTTATCGTAGTGCAACTTCATTCCGAATTGTTGAATCGTATAATCTATGCCTCCTGAAAAGGAAGGAATTCTAGAAATGTAATCGGCTCCCCAGAAAAACATAAAACACATAAAGCCAGAAAATAGAAAACCACTTATCTGATTCTGCATCATACTGGAAGCCCACATGCCTATGGCCGTGAAAGAAGCTGAAAGCAGAACAAGACCTATGTATGAGCCTATCGTACCACCTACATCCAGATTCCCAACTGGACTTCCTAGTTGATAGATAGAATAAACATATATCAAGGTAGGAATCAAGGCCAAGAGTACCAGAGAGAAATTAGCCATAAACTTTCCTCCTATTATCTGCCACAGACTAAGTGGCTTCGTATATAACAGCTCGATTGTTCCATACTGATATTCT
>CALIQO010000076.1 GCA_938044055.1 uncultured Saprospiraceae bacterium | reverse complement strand
CTCCATTATCTCCAGTATCTCCTTTGTCTCCTTTATCACCTTTGACTCCTTGTGCACCATCATCCCCAGTATCCCCTTTATCACCTTTATCACCTTTGGCTCCTTGTGCACCATCTTGTCCATCATCTCCAGTGTCTCCTTTGTCCCCTTTGGTGCCTTGTATTCCTTGTTCTCCTTGGATTCCCTGGTCTCCCGTATCGCCTTTATCACCCTTGTCGCCTTTATCTCCCTTCAGCCCTTGCGGACCAGTAGGTCCTTTTGGGCCTTGGATCTGACCGACAGCATTCCACATGGTGCCGTCCCATACATACCCTGTTCCTGTATTCTGGTCGATAAACATGTCACCAATCTCTCCATTATAATTAGGGTCTAGATTACCAGCTCCATTGACAGATCCTACAATGGTTACACCTGTACCATCTTCGCCATCTTCTCCTTTAGGTCCTTGTTGTCCATCATCCCCTGTATCTCCTTTTTCTCCTTTCTCACCGGCATCCCCTTTTTCTCCTTGAATTCCCTGTACTCCTTGCTCGCCGGCATCTCCTTTATCACCCTTTTCACCTTTTTCTCCATTGTTGCCTTGAGGCCCTTGGATCTGACCGACAGCATTCCACATGGTACCGTCCCATACATAACCTGTTCCGGTATTCTGATCGATAAACATGTCGCCTACAGCGCCATCGTAATTCTGATCAAGTTCTCCCTCACCATTAACAGAACCGACGATAGTCACACCAGTTCCAGCTTCCCCTTTTTCTCCTTTTTCCCCTTTTTCTCCTTTATCACCCTTTTCTCCTTGAGGTCCTTGGATAGAACCAACATTGACCCATTCTGATCCGTCCCATACATATCCATCTCCCTTAGAAGAATCGATGATCATATCTCCGACATTGCCATCATAATTTACATCAAGTTCATCAGCATTAGATACGAAACCGACAATGGTGACACTGTTCCCGGCATCTCCTTTTAATTCTACGAATTCTCCGAAACTGCCATCAGGATTCTGAAACCTAATCTTGGTGCCATCCCATTCGAAGGCAGGAGAAGGTCCAGGAGTCGAACTCCCGCTATTGAGGGCGTACATAGCATACGGGACAGAAAGTAATTGAGTTGTTCCGAGATCATTTCCATCTGCAAGAACTTGCATAAAGTATGGTCCTTTAGACCAGTCTACAGCAGACATGTCTTCAGTACTTCCTACTTGGAGGTTGATTATACCAGAAGCATTGGTTTTGGTCTCCATCTGTTCTTGGTAGACAACTGTTCCAGTAGGGCCGCCTTGTTTTATTCTGAACCCTATGGTTATGTCTTGAAACGATCTTGTATTTCCATCTGCATCTTTTATTACAGCTTGGTAATTAAAGGATGCAGGTGCTTGTGCTGTTGCCCACCCTGACGATAGTAGGATGATTAGAAATGCAATAGAATTTTTTATAAGTTTCATCTTAGAAGCGTTATTTTTTGATGTTATGCAAGGACAATTCATTTTAATACTCAGTATTATAATTTCTTGATTTATTTAGAGAGTGAAACCCAGGTGACGAAACGCATCCCAAAGTCAGAATGCAGAACCACACCATAGAGTCCATTAGGTAGGTTGTTGAGACTTATTGTTGATTTATTTTCAGAAAGACTACTTAAAGTTTGTACCCTTTTTCCTTGAGAGTCACATATGCTGAATCCTCGGATATGATCTTCTGCATTATCGTATGTGATATTGAGTAGATCGGTGGTAGGGTTAGGAAAGACTTGAACATCAATCTGAATGGAGTTGATGTCAATGACGGGCGTGGAACCCGATTTTTCTCCAGCATGGAAACCTTGGTTGATTATTAATTGCTCATTCTCATAAGAGAATATAATTACTTCACCAAGTGTAGATTCCATTCTGAGTGCACCTTCACTCATCAATGCAAAGGGAGAAATAATTTCTTTCTCTATGACCAGTTGCGCGTAAGATGAGTAAGTAATGAAAAAAAACAATACTATGAGAATTCGTGCTTTCATTTTTATTAGTTCGCTTACGCAAATGAAGCACGAATAGATTTTAATTTATTCGCCCACGTGGGTGAAATGTTGTTTTTTAAAAGGTAATCGATTATTATTTGAGACTTATTAGTCCCTTGAATATGATAATAGTTGATAATAAATTCCAGGATTTACAAGCGTACCTTACTAAACTTTCTCTTTTAAAGACGAATGGTTTCGTGAATACATAGAATTATGCAGATCAAGAGAAGTATTTTAAATAAGGTACGCATGGTGTGGGGTTGTCTATAATCTTTATTAAAATCTTGTTTATAATTTATGAATAAGCATAATGTTAAGAGCACCTATTTCTCCAGAAGAAGAATCAATGGTAATGATGCCTCCTCCATACTTGCAACCATAATGCCTCTGGTCTGCATCTCCTCTCTGGGTAAGGGTACAGGTTGTATTAGATATAGTCAGTGACCTTCCAGGTATGCTTATGGTAACAGCACTAGCATTTACTCTATTTATCGTGCAGTTATAGGCAAAATTTACTCCTTGGTTTTCAGAGCCAATATTCCCTCCAGCGATAATTACTTCTTGAGGAGCATTGACCCATGCTTTTTTCTCAACATCATATTTTAGAATATCGCTTTGCTTTAAATCAGATAGTTGCAAGTTGATTCCAGGGTCTCCTTTGTCTCCTTTCGGTCCTTGTGCGCCATTCTGTCCATCATTTCCTGGTTCTCCTTTATCTCCTTTGGGTCCTTGCGGACCATCTTGCCCGTCATTTCCTGGATCTCCTTTGTCACCTTTCGGTCCTTGGGCTCCGTCTTGTCCGTCGTTTCCTGGATCTCCTTTCGGTCCTTGTGTTCCATCCTGTCCATCTGCGCCATTGGTTCCATTTATTCCAGGATCGCCCTTATCACCTTTTGGACCCTGTGCACCATCCTGTCCATCTGATCCATTCTGACCCGTTGCACCAGGGTTCCCTTGATCTCCCTTATCTCCTTTTATTCCTTGTACACCTTGGATGCCTTGCTCTCCTTGGATACCCTGCTCTCCAGTATTGCCTTTGTCGCCCTTATCTCCTTTCTCTCCTTGATCCCCCTTTGGCCCTTCCGGACCTTGGATCTGACCTACAGCATTCCATATTTCTCCATCCCATACATATCCGGTTCCTGTA
>CALIQO010000075.1 GCA_938044055.1 uncultured Saprospiraceae bacterium | reverse complement strand
GAATTTTGCCGTACATCTGTATATGCCATTATATTCGTTTTCATAGTATATTTTATTCTTATTTACGACAGGCAACTACAGAATCAGGAGACACCTTACTTATAAGAAATGAACCAGAAGGAGATTCTATGGGATCCAGAGAGATAAGGTTTTATGACTTTCAGGTCAGTGGTGATTCTATAGGATCACCTGAAATTCTTGAAGACCATGTCGGTCATATCCATCCTGAAGTCAGAACCATTGTAAGAAGTGATACCCTTCATCAACCGATGGAAAGCTTCAGAATCGATACTTCTCTCAATCAACCTGGAAAGAGTCAAGTTACCGTAACCTTTCAAGACGGTGGAGAGACAGATCTCAATGTTATAGAATTTACACAGCAGGATCCTGAAATTAGAAATACGGATCTGCGCCGTGAGTTTATCTCTAGGGTTGAAAATCTGGGCTTGCCCACAAGTTTCGAAATCATAGATAGTAAAGATTCTACACTTCTAGATATCAATGAGATTGAGTTTATGGTAGAAAAACCCAGCTTTTTTTCTCCTGATTTTAAATTGATCAGATTTAATGGTTATTCTAACTATCTGTTTAGAGAGATTATTCCTAATATGCTCTTCGGGTTATTGCTTCTGGGTATAATAGGGATTACGTTTTACCTTCTTATGAAAAATGTGAAAAACCAAGTGAGACTGTCAAAACTTAAATCTGACTTTATAGGAAATATGACCCATGAGTTGAAAACGCCGATTGCTACTGTAGGTGTAGCGATAGAAGCACTACAGAGTTTCGGTGCATTAGAGGATGAGCAAAAACGGGAAGAATACTTAGATATAAGTAAGCATGAGTTAAACCGGCTTTCTATTCTTGTTAACAAAGTACTGAAGATGTCCTCTTACCAGGACGCCAGCGATCTTCTGCTTAAGAAAAACAAAACAGATGTGAATCAGTTGTTGCGCGAAGTCAGTGCTTCTATGAAGTTACAGTTGGATAAATTTCAAGCGCGACTTAATCTAAGTCTTCCAGAGAAGGCTTCTTACTTGAACGTTGATAAGATACATCTTTCTAATGTTGTGTATAACCTTATAGACAATGCACTGAAGTATGGAAGTGGGGAGCCACGTATCGATATTAAACTGGTTCACGATGCAGATAAGTATTCCTTAGAGGTCTCAGATAATGGCGTAGGTATTTCCAGTGAATACCAAGAGAAAATATTTGATCGATTTTTCAGAGTGCCTTCTGGAAACGTCCACAACATTAAGGGACATGGCTTAGGTTTAAGTTATGTCAAGGATGTTATTGAGGCACATGCCGGAACAATAGAACTGAGCAGCAAGCAAGGTGTCGGAACTACATTTATGATTAACCTACCCACATTATGAGTAAGATCCTGTACGTAGAAGACGAACCCTTCTTAGCCAAGATTGTTAAGGAAAGCCTAGAAACAAGGGGCTATGAAATCTGTCATACGATGGATGGGACATTTGCCGCAAGGGAATTTCAGAATTTTAAACCCGACTTATGCATACTCGATGTAATGCTTCCAGGTAAAGATGGATTTACCATTGCTCAAGAAATAAGAAGGATTGATGCAGATATTCCTATCATATTTCTCACCGCTAAAGATCAGCAAGAAGACTTGCTTACCGGCTTTAAAGTAGGTGGCAATGATTACCTTAAGAAGCCTTTCTCTATGGAAGAATTGATTGTCAGAGTTGAGAACCTAATCAACCTTACTGTCGGGAAGGAAAAGAAAATGCATGGTAGCTATGAACTGGGGTCGTTTATGTTCTTCCCTGGAAAGTTGTCGCTTACTTGTGGAGAGAAAGTGGTGAAATTGTCCCATAAAGAAAACGAAATTGTAAAACTCTTCGCTCAGAATATTAATGGGAGCATAGATCGACAATTAATTCTTGAAACTGTCTGGGGCAATGACTCGATTTTTAACTCTAGAACCCTAGATGTTTACATCAGGAAGTTGAGAAAAATATTCTCAGATGATGCTGCTGTCCAGATTATTACCTTAAAAAGTATCGGGTATCATTTTATCGTAGAGTGAAGGTATATCTGGTTTCATGTACTCCTGGTCGATAAAAGAAAAAAATTCCTCTAAAGTTGTGAATGATTTTATTTATATCTTGTTATAGAAGAAGAAGATTTATTAACCATAAAGCAGAGGTTTATATAACTTATTGCTTTTAATTGAAAAACACAAGTACATGTCATTTTCACAACAACCTCCTAAAGCTGCTCCACAGATACCACCTAAAGTATTCAAGATAGGATTGTATGCTTTTCTTGCTATAATGCTCTTAATGATATTAAGCAATACTACCTTCTTAACCATAGATCCCGGGGTAAAAGGAGTCTTATTCGAGCGATTCGGAGGAGGACTTGATAAGGAAAAAATATACGGTCAAGGTTTCCATGTAGTTGCACCATGGAATAGTATGATTATGTACGATGTAAGAATCAAGGAACAAGTAGCTGAGATGGATGTGCTTTCTAAAAATGGATTGAACATTTCTGTAGAACTTTCTTATCGCTTTAGTCCACTGCCTAATAAGATCGGTTATCTACATAATGAAATAGGGAAAGATTATGTCGGAAGTATAATTAAGCCTGAGATCAGATCAGCAACGAGGGAAGTAATCGGCCAGTATCTTCCAGAAGAATTATACTCAACCAAGAGAGAGGCTATCCAAGATGAGATCTTCACCAAGACTAGAGATGCCATCGAGAAAAAATATATGATGCTAGATGCAGTCTTGATCAGGTCTGTGCAATTACCTGAAAAACTAAAAGCTGCGATTGAACAGAAACTAGAGGAAGAACAGCTTGCATTCCAGTTTGACTTTAAGCTAGACAGAGAAAGAAAAGAAGCTGAGCGGAAGATCATTGAAGCACAAGCTAAGGCTGATGCCAATAGAATTCTTAATGCATCACTTACCTCTAATATCTTAAAAGATAAGGGTATAGAAGCTACACTAGAATTGGCTCAATCTCCTAATAGCAAGGTAGTAATTGTAGGTGGTGAAGGAGGAGGACTCCCTCTTATCTTGAACAATTAAACAAATTGAGGAAATTAAAAATAAAGGGGAAAACAAAATTATTTTGTTTTCCCCTTTATTAATTTTAGTAGTTAGCTAAGATGTAATATATACATTGACATATAGAATCTTCCCTATGAAGGGTGTTATTGATTCAACCAATGAGGCTACTGATGAGGTTAGATATTTTTTCGTTTTCAGTTAAGAACCCATCATGGCCGAGTTTAGAATCTATACTTTCTAGTCTGCTGTTCTTGATGTGCTTATGTAGCAGTAATTGTTCTTCTGGTGGAAAGAGGATGTCAGAGCTGATACTTATGATAAGCGTGTTAGCCTTTATTCTGTCTAGCGCGTCTGCTATGCTCCCTCGTCCTCTGCCTACATTATGGCTATCCATGGATTTAGAAAGAAGATAATAGGAGTATGCATTAAACCTCAAGGCTATTTTTTCACCTTGATACCGTTGATAACTGGATGCCTTGTAGTTATCTGTTTTACCTAGATCGGTTTCATATTGTGTAAGATTATACCCATTTTCAGTCCTATAACTCAGAAGGGCAATGGATCTCGCTGCTTTCATGCCTTGCATCCCTGCTTCTTCGTGACTTTCCTTCCATGATTGATCGGATTCGATGGCCATTCTCTGTGATTCATTGAATGCAATACCCCATGGAGAATGATATGCATTGGTTCCTATTAAGCATAGATTACTGAATAATTCAGGTTGCTTTATTGCCCATTCCATGGCTTGCTGACCACCTAGAGAAGCACCTATGAGAAGGTTGATTTTATCTATATTTAGATGCTTACGCAAATGTTCAAATCCATCCACCACATCCCGATTGGTTAATTGAGGGAAAGTGTGATAATAAGGCAGTTCGGTGTCAGGATTGATGGACAACGGTGAGGTTGATCCATAATGAGATCCCAGACAATTGACACATATAATAAAATGAGATTCAGGATTGATGACTTCATTTTCACCGACGACTCCAGGCCACCATTCTAGCGGATTAGAATTAGCAGTTAAGGCATGGATGATCCATACTATATTGTTCTTTTCTTCACTAAGTGTACCGAAAGTATGATAAGCAAGCTGGAACCCAGAGAGAGATTCTCCAGATTCCAGTTGAAACTTTTCAGTATAGTTATAGTATTGTACGTGATTGTTTTTATCCACTACAGTGTTTTTCAAGCTTTGATAGCATTAAATGCATGTTGCAAATCATCTCTGATATCGTCGACATGTTCTATACCGACCGATAACCTCAATAGATTAGGTTGAACGCCGGCTTTTAATTGCTCTTGCTCTGTAAGTTGCTGGTGGGTTGTGGCAGAAGGCTGGATGATAAGTGTTTTAGCATCGCCGACATTAGCTAAGTGGGAGATTAGTTGTAGGTTATCTATAAATCCTGATGTCGCTTCCTTGCTTCCTTTTAAATTGAAACTGAGTACACCACCGAAACCATGCTTGAGGTATTTTTTAGCATTCTTACGATAGGGACTTGATTCTAATCCAGCATAGTTAACACTTTCTACCTGTGGGTGACTTTCTAACCATTGTGCGAGTTCAAGTGCATTGTCTACTGTTCTCTGTACTCTGAGTGACAATGTTTCTAAACCTTGAATCAATAAAAAAGAATTGAAAGGGCTAAGGGCAGGTCCGAAATCTCTGAGTCCTTCTACGCGCGCTCTGATGGCAAATGCTATGTTGGGTAAACCAAGGGGGTTTCCTTCTCCGAATAGTTCCCAGAATTTCAATCCATGGTAGCCTTCTGATGGTTCGCTGAATTGAGGGAATTTTCCATTGCCCCAGTTGAAGTTCCCACCATCTATTATTACACCTCCTATAGAAGTTCCATGACCACCTATCCACTTGGTAGCAGATGCGGTTACGATATTGGCTCCGTGTTCTAATGGCCTACACAAGAAACCACCTGCACCGAAGGTGTTGTCTACAACCAGTGGTATTTTGTGTGATTGTGCCAGTGCTGCTACAGCTTCGAAGTCAGGAACATTGAACTGTGGGTTTCCAATAGTCTCGAGATAAATGGCTTTAGTGTTGTCATCAATCAATTTAGAAAAACTTTCTGGTGAATCATCTTCTGCGAATCTTGCCTCTACTCCTAACCTTTTAAAGGCCACTTTAAACTGATTATAGGTTCCTCCATATAGATAGGGAGCCGACACGAAATTATCTCCTGCTTCCAGGATGTTGTTAAGGGCTAAGAATTGTGCAGCTTGACCAGATGCAGTTGCAACGGCAGCAACACCACCCTCAAGTGCGGCAATCCTCTGCTCGAATACATCCGTGGTAGGATTCATTATTCTAGTATAAATATTTCCGAACTCCTTTAAGGCAAATAGATTGGCTCCATGCTCTGCATTATTAAATACGAAGGAGGTAGTCTGATAAATAGGAACGGCCCTAGAATTAGTCTGGGCATCTGGAGCATGTCCTGCATGCAATTGCAGGGTTTCAAAGCGTAAACTTTTTTCTTGATTTGACATGTTTCTTGATTTTGATAATAGTAAATAAAGTAAGTATGAATATTCTAAAATGAATACCAGAAATCAAGAAAATAAAGAGAGGTAATAGAAGGAGAAAAGACTACGACACATTCATTTATATTCCCCAATTACTGGGAGGGAGTTGGCACCTTTCCTACATTAAGGGAGGTTGCCTGAGGGTCGCAGAGCCCGATCTCTTACCTCATCTTTATAAAGAATGTTGTTTCAATGAAATCCGAAAGGATGTGATGAAATTTCATTCGTTATGATACTTCAAACTTAAAATCTTCTATTGAAACTGTCAAGTATTATTCATAAAAAATGTA
>CALIQO010000074.1 GCA_938044055.1 uncultured Saprospiraceae bacterium | reverse complement strand
CCTAGGTATGCCGGCAACAGATCGGACACCTCTGATAATTATCGATGGGGAAGAAAGCTCTTTATCGCATTTTAAAACCTTAAAAGAATATGAAAGGGTAAAGATGGGATCGCTTACTATAGTGGATCCAGAAAAAGCAGTATTAAAGTATGGGAAAAAAGGGAAGAATGGTGCCCTACTGATTGAGAATCTATTACTGATAGAAAAAGAAGATTCGCAGTTTAGATTGGACAGCATTCCTGCAGCAAGAAAAATAGATTTAGGAACCCAATCTCGCATTAATGAGAGTGGAAACGAAATATTTACAGTGGCACAAGTGATGCCTCGATTTCCAGGATGTGAGGATCTTGATGCAAGTGATAAGGATAAAGATAACTGTGCCAAAGGAGAGATGCTTAAATTCATCTATAAAAACATAAGTTATCCAGCAGAAGCGAGAAAGAATGGAGTAGAAGGCATGTGTGTGGTCCAGTTTCTCATCAATAAAGAAGGCTCCGTTTCAGATGCTAAGCTGATCAGAGATATAGGAGCAGGTTGCGGTGATGCTGCACTTGATGTAGTAGAGAAGATGAACAGTATGTCTACTAAATGGACACCTGGATTTCAACGTGGAGAACCGGTCAATGTGTTGTACACCATTCCGGTAAGATTTAAGCTGGAAGGAGATGAGAGAGTAGAAGAAATTGTAGAAGAAATTCAAGAACAAGAAATAGAAGAGCCTCTCGACATCACGCCTTTTGATGATAAGCATATCAAGATAACAGCTGATAAGATTGTGGTAGTAGGATTCGATGAAAGCAGTCACCAGATTAAGGGAGACAATATAAAATTGAATTCAAGCAATTCTAAAACGAAACCGCTGATTGTTCTTAATGATAAAATCCAGGATGTTTCTGTGGAAAATTTAGAAATTAATCCAGATGATATAGAGTCAGTCAATGTTCTTAAGGATAAGTCTGCTACCGATAAGTATGGAGAAAAAGCTAAGGACGGTGTAATAGAGGTTTATACCAAGAACTACGCGAAGGAGAATGATATAATAACAGAGAAAAAACAACCAGTTATTGTAGAGGAAGTGGAAAAACCACTATCTTCTGATAAACCTGACCCTTTATATATTCTAGAGGAAAAAAAGATCAATAAAGTGATAATGGAATGCATTGATCCTAGCAATATAAAGAATATCAATGTGCTGAAAGGAGAAAAAGCGATGAGCGCTTATTCTGAAGGATCAGAGAACGGTGTAATTGAGATTTTCCTTAAGGACAAATCGAAGGTTTCAGAATATATGGAATGCGGAAAGAAGGAAGAAGTGGAAATAGTCGAGGATAAATCTCTTAATGACCCAGTATACAATAAAGTAGATCAGATGCCGCGTTTCGGTCAAGGGTGTGATTATACAGATATGAGTGATGAAGATGCTCAGAATTGTAGCAAGACGCAACTGCTCACTTATATCTATAAGAACCTAACATACCCTGAAGAAGCTAGAAAGAATGGAATAGAAGGAATGAATGTAGTACAGATGGCTATAACTAAAGAAGGAAAACTGACGGATGTAAAGCTTTTAAGAAATATAGGTGGCCGTACAGATAATGCCGTCCTTATGATGCTTGATAAAATGAATGCTGATATTACATGGGAACCAGGAATTAAAGACGGAAAGAAAGTTGCCGTTAAGTATACGTTGCCGATACGGTTCAGGTTGACTGGAGATCAGAAAAGCACAACCAATAAGGAAACTGTAGAAAAGATTGAAAAGAATCTAGAGGATGCTTACAAGCCTTCTATATTCTTAGAAGAAATCAAGCTTTCTCCTAATCCTACCAGAGAGAATTTAAGAATAGAATTTAAGGGACCTGCAGGACCTGTAGATATCAGAGTATTCTCTATAGATGGCAGATTGCTGTACAAGGAGACCATTTCTGATTTTTCAGGTTCGATCTCTAAAGAGATTTCAGATCCTAGCTTCGTAAACACCAGCGCGATCGTAACCATTTCCCAAGGAGGGAAAATACAAGCAGAACGCGTAATATTTAATTAAAGCGAGTAATTTCAGATAGATATTAAAAAGAGGTTGCAAGCCATCCAGCTTGCAACCTCTTTATTTATAGAATGAGTTGATATTAAATATCGAACTTTATTCCTTGTGCCAGTGGAAGAGTCGTACTATAGTTTATCGTATTGGTCTGACGACGCATATACGCTTTCCAACTATCAGATCCAGATTCTCTTCCTCCACCAGTTTCTTTTTCTCCACCAAAGGCCCCACCGATTTCAGCACCGCTGGTTCCGATATTGACATTGGCAATTCCACAATCTGAGCCAGCTGCAGATAAGAACAATTCAGCCTCTCTTAAATTAGTGGTCATGATGGCAGAAGACAGTCCTTGAGGAACATCATTCTGAATGGCAATAGCATCATGGACGTCGCCAGTATATTTTATAAGATAAAGAACTGGCGCAAATGTTTCGTGCTGGACGATGTCCCAGTGGTTTTCTGCTTCTACGATACATGGCTTCACATAACAACCACTTTCGTAACCTTCCCCTGTGAGCACTTGACCCTTGACCAGTACCTTTCCACCTTCTTTTTTAGCTGCTTCTATTCCATGTAGATAGTTGTCTACAGCATCGGTATCGATAAGTGGTCCTACATGGTTGTTGCTGTCCAGCGGATTTCCTATTTTCAGTTGTCGGTAAGCCTTTACCAGTGCTTTCTTCACTGGTTCGTATACAGACTCATGGATGATTAATCGCCTAGTAGAAGTACACCGCTGTCCGCATGTTCCTACGGCTCCGAATACGGCTCCAGTTACAACCAATTTAAGATCGGCATCCGGTGTTACGATTATGGCATTGTTGCCTCCGAGTTCAAGAAGAGTCTTCCCTAATCTCTGCGCTACAGTTGTTCCTACAATCCTTCCCATACGAGTACTACCTGTGGCAGAAATCATAGGTATGCGGCGGTCTGTCGTCATCCACTCTCCAGCGACATAATCTCCATTGATCATAGAGACTACACCTTCAGATATTTTATTCTTCTTTAGAACTTGAGCGAAAAGATTCTGACAAGCTACGCCGCATAGAGGTGTTTTTTCACTCGGTTTCCAGATTACTACATCTCCACATACAAGGGCAATCATCGCATTCCACGACCATACAGCAACAGGAAAGTTGAAGGCAGATATAATACCGACTATTCCTAGAGGGTGATATTGCTCATACATTCTATGAGAGGCACGCTCAGAATGCATCGTAAGACCATATAATTGTCTGGATAATCCTACTGCGAAATCGCAGATGTCTATCATTTCTTGTACTTCTCCATATCCTTCTTGCAATGATTTTCCCATTTCATAGGAAACCAATTGACCGAGGGGTTCTTTATATTTTCTTAGTACTTCTCCGTACTGACGTACAATTTCGCCTCTCTGAGGAGCAGGCATTTTTCTCCATTCCTTGAATGCTTCCTGAGCAGTTGTCACAACTTTCTCGTATTGTCTGGGAGTGGTGGCACTTACAGAACCGATATATTTTCCATCTACTGGAGAATAAGAATCTATACTTTTTCTGGACTTGCTTGATGATCTACCTGTAGAGGTTCCATCGTTGTTTTTGCCGAGGCCTAATTTTTTTAAGAATCTTGTTTGCATGAGCTCATGATTTATTTCGCTTCCGCAAATGTAAAAAGAATGTAATTCTATGGTGCTTCTGTGCTATTAATGCTGATTATCAATCCATCTATGGTGTTAATTAAGGTTATTAGGTGAGAAAAATGCTGTACTTTTGACATCAGATGAATACG
>CALIQO010000073.1 GCA_938044055.1 uncultured Saprospiraceae bacterium | reverse complement strand
GCTGATATTCTCTGGGTTTTAACTTGTCTTGCTAACCAGACAGGAATAAATCTAGAAGAAGCTGTTTCGAAAAACCTAGAAAAGAAAACAGCCAGAGATAAACATAGGCATAAGAATAATCTGAAATTATAGTTATCTGATGCTATAGACTTCCATATCGTCTATCAATATTTTCTTATCGCTGTTGTGGTCATAAGATATTCCTATTCTATCTATAGTTATACCATCAATATTAAAATCCATATATATCCGCTTCTTCTGGTGATTTTCTATGAATCTATGAATTCTTATATTTCTTTCTTTTACTAACCTACCCTCATTATAAAGCTGAATTTTCATGCGTGCCATCTTCCATTTATCCCATTCTTTAATCCAAGATTTAAACAAAGCACTTACTCTAATCCATCGTGTTTCAGCTGGAGGAGTAAAAAAGTATTCTTCTGATTCTTTACGGTTTTCATCCAACCATTCTGCATGATTGACTCCGATAGTATCCCTAGCATAGAGATGTTTTATCTCATTAAAGTTGTTTTCGTAGATTAGACTCGAATCTTGTATTACTTCTGTATACAGTTCATCGGTATCATACAGTTTTTTATAGTTATCGGGAGCAGACCACCTTCCTACAACTTTCATATAATAGGCTTGAGTCATGTCATATGCAGAAACCAATCCTCCTCGATGTATCTGATGGGTCCACCATATATTATAATAAATGCACATAGAAATAAATGATAATAGAATATAGCGCAGAACATTTGCCTTGAGCATAAAGGTTATGGCAGAAGCCAGTAAGAAACATAATATGGGATATGATTGTACCATTGCTCTTCCTCCATACCACCAGATATCCCAGGCCATTACTATATATAGGAATAGGATGGCATAAAGAATTGTAATAGATAGGGATGGTGTCCGCTTCCGCAAATGTATGGCACCTAAAATGCAGAGAAACATAATAGGTGTATAGATAAGCCATCCACATCGAAAACTCAACAAATAGTTTTTAACGTGGGGTTTTAACCAAGAAAACCCTTGATCTTCATAGCTATATATAAACCATTCTCCTCCCGTATATTTCCAATATATCAGTTGTAGAGAAATTATAGAAAATGCCACTCCTGCAGCAATTACATAATCCCATCTATAGCTGAGAATCCATCTGAAACGGACAATAAATTCTGATTTAGCCAGTAGATTAACTCCCCATAGAATCGGGATAATTGCAGCAATAATTTCTGTAGGCCTGGTCAAGGTCATAATACCTATAATTCCACCTATAAACACTGCTTTTAATATGCTTCTACTCTTGTAATAAAGGATGGAAGTATAGATCAACAATACATACCACGTAAAAAGAAAATTGTGAGACATCGCCGTATCAATGGCTGAAAAATTGAGATAATTACTCCCTAGAACCAAGCATATTAGCGTAAGTGATACGACTGTTTCAGAATAATATGTAAGTAATATTTTTCTTAGAAACCATAATCCTATAAAGCAAAATATAATACCAGTAATCTGTACGGAAAGTTGATAAGGTGTAGAGAACCCATCACGGAGATATTTAGTAGAACTTTTCGCTATTGAATCGGCGATTATAAAACCGGGAAGGTATTGTAGGCTTAACCCTAGACTATATTTATTGATGTAATTTCCAGAACTATGTAAGTATGCTTGTTGTAATTCTGGAGTGGGATGATACTTGTTTAGTATTTCATCCTTAAAGTCTTGTTTCTTGAGATCATCATATATAAAGTAAGCGGGAAGATACCAGTAATACCCAGAGACATCCCATGACAAGGTAGCTTCGGTTCTGTCCATATTCCACTTAGGGTAATAGGAGAACGAAGTCCATAAAATGACTATATAACATAGCCACAGGATATATTTAGATTGAAATGATTTCATAGGGTAATTGCTACCTTCTAAAGATAGTAATTACCCTGTGTAAGGTGTATACAAGCGTAAATTACTGCCCAGAAAGCAGTGATTTAACTACCGAGGCAATTCTTTTTCCTTCTGCTTTGCCAGCGAGTTTTCCGTTAGCCATACCCATAACTTTACCCATGTCCCTCATACTATCTGCACCAAGTTGAGTGATGATTTCTTGAATGGCAGAGCTGAGGTCTTCATCTGATAGTTGGGAGGGAAGGTATTTTCTTAGAATCTCAATTTCTTCTTTTTCTATTGAGGCAAGGTCTTCCCTACCCTGTTCTGTATATATATCTAATGAATCTTGCCTCTGTTTTACGAGCTTTTGTAGCAATTTAATTTCAACATCTTCGTCAATTACCTTGCCCGTTCCATCTGTTTTAATAAGTAGAATTGCTGCTTTAACAGCCCTCAAGCTTCTAAGTGCTGCTTGATCCTTAGCCTTCATAGCCGTTTTCAGATCTTGAGATATTTTATTTTCTAGATTCATATATATGGTTACTTTCTTCTATAAGATTAGTCAATTGTACGAATTGTTCGACACTTAATTGTTCTGGTCGAGATGTCAATAACGTATCCTGGAGTAAGGATGGTTCCTGTATCATTCCCTTAAGTGAATTTCGCAACATTTTTCTTCTCTGGTTAAAGGAAACTTTAACCACCGACCTAAACAACTGGTCATTATCTTTTACATAAGGTTCTTCTAATCTGTCAAGCCTTATAACTGCAGAATGTACTTTAGGAGGAGGATTAAAAGAACCTGGACTTACTCGAACAATCATCTTTCCTCGATAATATGCCTGGATAAGTACACTGATGGCTCCATATACTTTATTGCCATGGGGGGAAATCATTCTTTCTGCTACTTCTTTCTGAAACATACCCACCATCTCAGGAATCA
>CALIQO010000072.1 GCA_938044055.1 uncultured Saprospiraceae bacterium | reverse complement strand
ATTACGAAGGGTACTCGGCTAAGGAAATAACTTTTCCTGTAAGGGTATTGAAATCTATGGGCATAGAAAAACTGTTAATCACCAATGTTTCTGGTGGCTTGAACCCACATTACAAAGCAGGACAATTGATCTTAGTAGAAGACCATATTAACCTACAGCCAGAACATCCACTCAGAGGCAAGAACGATGATCGCCTGGGACTTAGGTTTCCAGATATGATGGAACCCTACAACCTAGAGATGCGATCTGGTATCCTGCAAGCTGCAGAGAGTCTGGATTATCGCTTATCAGAAGGAGTCTATGTTGCCGTACAAGGACCTAGTTTAGAGACTCGGGCAGAATATAAATTTTTAAGAAAGATAGGAGCAGATATGGTGGGCATGTCGTCGGTTCCAGAAGTAATAGTTGCTAATCATGCAGAGATACAAGTTGCCATGATATCTATGATTTCTAATGTATGCTTTCCGGTGAACAGGATATCTAAAACCACCCTTGAAGAAGTAATTGCAGTAGCGGCAGCATCTGCGCCGATGTTTAATAAGCTGTTATCTACCGCTATAGAATATGTTATGGAAGGTTCTTAACCATGACATTAACAGGGGATTAAGAGTTAGGATTTAAGAAAAGTGAATGAAAATTATTAGATTCGCGATCTACTGGATAATGGAATCCATAGTTTTTATTGAATTGTTAACCACCGAAACACCTTTCTTTTATCATCTACATAGAAAGGTACGTAGTAAATGATTCTAAGAAAGGATCTTCCATGTTTATTGCTATTAACCAAGATAAAATGCCATTGTTACATACATAGCTGTAAGTAATATATTGTTATTTGAAAATTAAAAATGATTAACATGTTAAAAGGAATTAAGATTAAGACTACTGTAAGCTTCGTGTTTATGATGCTATTTGCATTTGCGATAAGCGCACAAGAAAAAACAGCTGCTGGCCTATATAATGAAGGCCTGGCTTTTTTAAAGGAAAAGAATTATGAATCTGGCTTACCTCTTATGGAGCAAGCACTGGCTAAGGCTGAAACAGATCAGAACGAGAAAGTAATTAAGCTAGCTAAGAAGAATGGAGCTGTAGCTGCCTATAATGTAGGAAATACGAAAAGAAAGGCAGGCGACCATGATGGTGCCATGGCTATGTATGAGAAAGGGATATCTCTAAATCCTGACAATGCTTCTAACTATTCTGGTAAGGCTGCAGTGCTTGAAGCAAAAGGAAATAAGGTAGAATCTGTTTCAGCGTATCTTGTAGCTGCAGAAAAGCAAGAGGCTGCTGGAAAAGCGGACCGTGCTATGAAGATTGTTAAGAAAGCACAGAATACTGTAGGTAGAATGTATACCGGAAAAAATTATGATAATGCCATTGCTGCTGGAAAAGCATTTATAGCAATGAAGCCTAATTCTGAAGTGAACTACTATGTAGCAAGAAGCTTAACAGAACAAGGAAAGAACGAAGAAGCACTTCCATTTTCAGATCAGGCAATTGTACTTGCAGGAGATGCAGCAGACGATAAGTATTATGTTGCTAAGGCTGTGATTCTAGAAAATCTCAACAAGCCTGCTGAGGCGATTGAAATGTATAAGAAGGTAACAGGAGAAAAATATAAGAAACAAGCTGAGTATAAGATTCAGACGCTGGGAAGCTAATAAGAAACATTTTTTTGATTGATATGAACATAAGGCGATGGAGCAATTCATCGCCTTATTTCGTCTACGATGGGTGAGGCAACAATACCGGTGGGATTTTCTCCATAGCCTTACGGCAAATAATGAGTCAATCCCTTCATTATGTTGCCAGAACAAATTAGCTTTACAATCATATAACTTACCTTAATATGTCAAAAGAAAAAGAAGCCAAACTAAAAGCCCTTAGTCTGGTTGTAGATAAGCTGGATAAAACATACGGCAAAGGCACAGTAATGAAATTAGGAGACAAGCAAGTTGTCAATGTAGAAGCCATTTCTACAGGATCGCTGGGCTTGGATATAGGTCTAGGAACCGGAGGCTTCGCCAAAGGAAGAGTAATAGAAATATATGGTCCTGAATCTTCTGGAAAAACCACACTGGCCATTCATGCTATTGCAGAATGCCAGAAAAAAGGCGGAATTGCAGCTTTTATCGATGCAGAGCATGCCTTCGATAGATTCTATGCAGAAAACCTCGGAGTAGACACGGAAAACCTATTGATTTCACAACCAGACAATGGTGAGCAAGCATTGGAAATTGCGGAAAACTTAATCCGATCAGGAGCCATTGATATCTTGGTTATTGATTCTGTAGCAGCCCTTGTTCCTCGTAGTGAAATAGAAGGAGAGATGGGTGATTCTAAGATGGGACTTCAAGCGAGATTGATGTCACAAGCGCTTAGAAAATTAACAGGTACGATCGGGAAGACAGGATGTTGCTGCATATTTATCAATCAGCTGAGAGAAAAGATCGGTGTGATGTTCGGTAATCCAGAAACAACGACAGGAGGAAATGCCTTGAAATTTTATGCTTCACAGAGAATCGATATCAGAAAGTCTGGAGCTTCCATTAAGGATAAAGAAGGCAACGTAATCGGGAATCCGATTAAAGTTAAAGTTGTTAAGAATAAACTAGCACCTCCTTTCAGAGTTGTAACCTTCGACATCATGTTCGGTAAGGGAATCAGTAAAACGGGAGAAGTGATCGATCTAGGTGTGGAAAATGACATCATCGGAAAAAGCGGATCTTGGTTTTCTTATAACGGAACTAAGATTGCTCAGGGAAGAGAATCTGCTAAGCAGTTTTTACTCGACAATCCAGAAGTGATGGCTGAGATAGAAGCTAAGATTGTAGAGATTTATAATCCAGAAGTAGACGAGAATGAGGTAGAGACTGCAGCAGCTGCAGAATAGTACATCCTAGTAGAAATTAATTAGGACTAAAATTAAGAAGGCGACCATATCCGTATGATCGCCTTTCTTATTTATTTCAACTTTTCTATGAGAGATTTACTTTCTATGTACTTATAGTCACCTTGAGATATGTTATTAAGTATCTCGGTAGCACGATCATTGTTTCCAGAGATTCCATAAGCAAGCGCCGTATACCAGGATATTTCTTCGTTGTACATACTCTTCTCATCGAATTGCTTGAATATGTCTAGCGCTTCTTGTGTTTCACTTAAGTAGATGTGTGACAACGCTAAGTAGAAAGCATCGGCTTCGCTTGTATTGCCTATGGCAGAGAATAGCGTTTTAGCTTCTGCATATTTTTTTTCATTAAAAGCGGTAATGGCCTTGCTGCGGACAGAGGAATCAGATTCTCCTTTAGCACTTCCTGGATGATACGCCACTGTTTCTGACATGGCATCTCGAAAAAGATCTGTGCTATCTGTGGAACTGGGCCATAGAAGAATTCCTGCGGTAACCAATATCAGGAAACCAGCAGCTAGCGTCATTATTCTTCTTACGGAGAAGAACCGTTTATCTTCTATAGGAACTTGTGAGATTGTATTTTCAGACAAGGACTTATTCCACTTAGTCCTGAGTTCATCGTTTTCATTCATAACGATAAGTTTCTCCATAATTTTATCCTCTTCCTCTTCTGGTAAGGGATGTTTAATTAAATCACTAATTAGTTTCATTGCACTCATTTTAAAGACGGTTATTCTGGGGGTATATAGTCTGTGAAAAATAATTTTTAAGAACGGCAACACATCGTTGCTTCTGCTTACGTATAGCAGCACTAGATTTATTTTCTTCTTCTGCTATTTCTGTAAGCTTCATTTTACCATAAAAGTATTTTTTGAGTAAATCTTGACAAGAATCGCTCAGCTTAGACCAGGCTTTTTTAAGCGTAGCTAAACCTTCTTTATCGATTTCGACAATTTTTTCTTCCAGTTCTATGCCATCTAGTGAAACTGTGTGGTTTTTATTTATCTTTTTCTGATAGAGCTGAGAAGCCATCTGGGTAAACAGAAAACGCAAATTGCCATAGGTGACTTTTCCATCTACAATCCTTTTCCTGAAATCAAGCATGGTGTCCATCGTTATGTCATACGCATCATCGTGACTGGCATTATACTTCTTCTTAAGAAAGTGGACACATAGGTTAAAATGACTTAGAAATGCTTGTTCGAATAAAGTTAAGTCTCCTCTCTGCGTAGCTTCGACAAGGTCTATGAATTGGTGCTGGGAAAGTTTAAAGTTTTTTTCTTGGAACAATTTTATTTCATTTGCCTTTTTTCGGGTCAGCTTCGCGAGCTTACCTTTCACTGAGAGCGCATGTATGTCATTCTTCTCTTCAGCGATTGGCAACAGTGATTGTATGATATCGATGGCACAAGATTGTGCATCCTTATAATGACAGCCACTGGACTCCATCAATGAGTTTATGATGGAAAAGATATAAGTTTTTTCCAACTCTCTTTTTATTTCTAGAGAATGAGAAGAAGAATTAATGTAATTCTGTGACTGATGCATGTTTTATAAACGTTCCATTACTATAAGCAGATTTTTCCCAAAATGTGACATCTTTTATGTCACGAAGATTCGTCTCAGCTATTATATCTAGTGGACCGGATAGTTAAAGAAGCTATTGCATATGCGTGGGAAGCAAGCAAGTTATAATCTATTTATTGTAGAGGAGATTGACTATTATCCGTAAGAAATTGTCTTTTTTATGAGGTGGAGAACGTATATATTGTACTTTTCTCCACCTTTTCTCAGATTTATTGTCACGTTTTGTAGAGATTGCGCTTATATTGTATTGAAGCGCTAGTCGCTGAATTATTAATAGCAGGACCTACATGAAAAAGACAATACTACCTATCTACTGCCTGTGTGTTATGGTGTCAAGCCAGATGTATGCACAGTCACTCAATTACAGCGATAATCAATTCATCGTATCATTCAACAGCGAATTATCTTCCTCACAGTTGTTTTTCAGCTCTCATAAAATTGCAAGCGATTTTAATTCTGATGCTGATTGGATTAACTATAGTGCAGGCCTGGCAGCATATACGATTGAATCTTTTCCTTTCACCTTGCCCAATGGAGATATCATAACAGATATCGATGAGACTTTACCTTCTGTAAATTCAACAACCGAAGTAGATGAAGTATCATATAATTACGAGAACACCCTAGACCCTAATCAAGCTTCTAGTTCGAGTTGCAATCAGAATGATTTCAACTATTTTATAAAACAAGGAGATACGAGAATTAAAATATCCATATTAGATACTGGAATATCTAATACTTCTGACAACAATAGTGGAGATTATGATTTCTCCATGGACGTTGTTTCTGGATATGATTATGTCAACAACGATCATGATCCCGCTGATGACCATGGCCATGGAACCCACCTGGCGGGAATTATGGCAGATGTTCTGAATAAAGAATCAGACCAGAGTATGGTAACATTCGATATTAGAAAAACACACAATCAGCATGGTTCAGGATACCTTAACCATACGCTTAGAGCCATTATAGACGCTGTTGATAGTGGAGCAGACATTATAAATATGAGTTTTTCTCATGTTCCAGGTAGAAAGGTAACGTCTAGTTTATTTCACAGAGCGATTCAATATGCGGAAGCTAATGGGGTACTTGTTGTAGCTTCAGCAGGAAACAACGGACAGAGCAACGACAATGTATATACAGCCTCAGTACCTGCTTCATTACCATATAACTGCATTGTTTCTGTTGCCTCGCACGGTTGCGGATATTCGCTCAGTGGCTTTTCTAACCATGGTAAGAAAAACGTAGACTTAGCCATACTAGGCCAGAAAATTGCTGGTCCTGACTTAGGGTCTGGTATAGAAAATAAGGACGGAACATCTCAGGCAGCTGCCATCGTTACAGGCCTTGCGGCAGCATTAGGAACCAACCAGAAAGCATTTAATGCGAAAGAAGTAAAATGCGCTTTAATTAATGGCTCTCCTTACGCCGCATCACTTGCGGATGTAGTCTATTCTGAAGGTTATGTACATGGTATAAATTCATTATCTATCCTACCTAGCGGATGTGGAGTAGGAGGAGAAGGAATTATATTAAATATAAGAAGCAATAATATAGAGGTCTTCCCTAATCCATTTATGGATGCAGTAACGATTAAAGACTTACCTATAGATGAAGGAGAAGCACAAGCGAGCCTATATAACATCCATGGACAAGTCGTATGGAGTAAGAATGTAAGTTGGAATAATGATCTACTTACTATAGACGATCTGGAATCTGTTGTTCCGGGATATTTTCTTCTTACTCTAAAATCTAAGGAAGTGAGCCTTGAAATCCCTATTGTGAAATCTAGATAATTCTATGATAGAAAATCACTATTGTTAATCTAAGAAGTTAATTTTATACTTCTTGAGAAAATTGATTTTCATATGGTGTCTTTTAGGGGTTGTTCATAATACATCCCTAGGCCAGACTTCCCCAGACGAGGTTTATACTGCGCTTACTAGTAATACAGCTAGAGGTCAAGATGCTGCCAATCTATCTATCATTGATAGCTTATATTCCGTTAATTTTTTTGCTGACCTTCCATGTTATATAAAGGGTAAGATTTACCACCGCATCAGCAACACGTATTACAGGTTAGGTTCATTAGAAAAAGCGGTTGCTTATTATAGAGATACAACCCTCGGAGTATGGGAAACATGCCCTGAAGCTACTACCATAGACAAGGCGAATTCTATTTTCAATCTTGCAGCTAGCTATAAAGGACTGTTTCGATATGCAGAAGCAGAACAAAACTTTCTTACCAGCCTCAGACTTTTTCGGTCAAGCCCAGAATATTCTGATTATAACCTAGGAAGAAAAAGTTTCGAAATAGGCTCCTTTTATAAGGAGGTAAAAGATTTTAACAAGGCAGAAACCTATTTTCGCAATGCCTTAGAATTGTTCCCTGATGTTCCCAAGTCTGATAAATATAAGTTGCGAATTTATAATGAACTAGGAATTATATTCAACGAAACCAAGGAATACGAGAAGGCTGAGAATATACTGGCAGATGCATACGATTATTCTGAATTGCTAGATAGCGACGTAGATTTTGAATCAAAGATTAACATAACCATTAATCGGGCATCTGCTCTGATAAACCTCGATAATCTAGAAAAAGCCAATGCGTTGTTTCTCTCCTTAGAGGAAAAACTGAAACAAGAGAATTTTCAATTTCTTTCAGAAAGCACACAAGCTAAACTCAGATCTGTAATGTATGAGCTGAAAGGGTTGTTGCTTCTCAAGGAAGGACAAGTGAACGAGGCAGAATCCATGATTAAAAGAGGGCTTTCTCTGAGAATAGAGAAGCAGAGGCCAGATCTGATTTCTATCTCTTATGAAAACCTCGCATCGGTAGAAGACAAGCGTGGAGACAACGATCTAAGCATTGCCTACATAGATACAGCCATGTCCTATACCCACGATCCTAGCAGACAGGATATAGAAGGGAATCCGATTCTTAATAATGTTATTGTATACGACTATTTTACAATTGCTCGGCAACTCATGATAAAGGCCAGCTACATGGAAGCAGCTAACCAACCGAATCGCCTTGTTTTTAATGTATACGATAAAGCAGATACCGTAATGACACAGATGCTTATGGACTTAAGAAATGAAGCATCGAAATTATACGTAGCTGGCAATATTATTGACAATTATTCTGAAGCCATTTCATATAGCTATAAGGAATATGCACAGACTGGATCTGAGAATATTCTAAATAGGTTATTTTATTATTCGAGCAAGACCAAGGCAATCTCATTGCTTAGCGATATCAGTGAAAAAAATGCCATTGAAAAATATGCAGACGAGGAAACGAAGAAAACGATTCAGGTATACGAAGATGAAATGAATGAAATTTTTCCTCGACTTAGAGATGTAAGCTCAAGTCAAGATTCATTGATGGCAAGGTACTTAGATACCCAAGCTAAACTAGATGAATTAATATCCTCGATAAAGAAAATGAATAAAGATTTTTCTACAGAGCAATCTTCATATCTAACACCTATGACCATTCAGGAAATTAGGGAGGAATTGCCGGATAGTGGAATCTATATTGAATTCTTCGAAGGGAAAGAGGCCTTTTATAAATTTATAATAACTGCCGATACGGCTTACTGTGTTGCCATACCAGGTGTGGCTGGAATTAATCAAGAAATAGCCGACTTCAAGAAGTGGGTTGCTGACCCAACATCGGCGATAGAATCAATTAAAAGCACAGGCCGAAAATTATCGGACTTTTTATTTTCTGATATCCACGGTATGGATAACTATACAACCTTACTTATCGTACCTGATGGTTCATTGTATGACCTTCCATTCGATGTGTTGTCAGATCCATCAGGAAAACTTTTTGTAAGGAAATATAAAATAAGCACTGCGTATACAAGTCAATTATTTTTCCACAACAATGATGAAATTAATGGACGATACTTAGGCATAGGTACAACATATGATGACGGGCTAGAAGTAAGCTTCAGTGCAACCGGAGGTGTAGGGAGCAATATTAAATTATCGCCGCTTCCACTGTCAGAAAAGGAAATCGGGGAGATACATGAAATGATCGGAGGCCAGGTTTTCTTAAATGAACATGCCAGTAGCGATGCATTAAGATTACACGCAGACAGAGCAGATATAATTCACTTGTCTCTGCATGGATTAGTGAGCCGAGATTATCCAGAACTATCCTCTATCATATTCGATGATCGGACAGAAGACAATATGTTGAAGCTGTCAGAAATACATTCTATAGGCTTGGAAAATGACCTTACCATATTAAGTGCTTGTCATACGGCAACAGGCAAGGTATATAAAGGAGAAGGTGTGCAAGGATTGACTAAGGCTTTTATGAAATCGGGAAAGACAACCGTTATTTCAAGCATCTGGTCTGCTTCAGAATTATCATCCAGAAACATTATTCATAGCATGTTTGGTAATATGGTGGCAGGTATGAAGATAGACGAGGCACTGCAGAAAGCGAAGACAGAATATATCGATAATGCGCCACCATCACAGCAACACCCATACTACTGGGCGCACCTTATTCCGATTGGTAAAACAGATAGGGTTTATGTGAAACATACTTCGCCATGGAAGAAGTATGGCTTTATAGCACTAGGAGGTATATTGTTGATAGCGGGGTTGTATACCATAAGACAAAGAAAAGCAGCATAAGGGTTACTGCTTACCTTGAAGGATAAGTTCTGCTTCAATATCTAAAAGCTGTTTTCTTACATCCATGGTTATAGGTCCGGGCGTTCCGTCTCCAATTACGGTTTCATCTATTTTTACAACACCGAGTGCTCTTTTCGTTGTTCCACATAAGAATACTTCGTCCGCGGATTTCATTTCATCAAGCGTAATGTTTCGACACTCACAAGGAATATTTATTTCATCGATGATTGTCTGTCTCGTTATACCCCTTAATATTTTTTCATCAGGGGTGACGATTCTTCCATTTATTACTGCCATGATATTGGCTCTTGCTGTTTCTCTTACAGAAGAGGAAGTATAGTAAAGCGGTTCTATAGCATGAGCGGCGTCTAATTTGTCACTTAAGTATACAGCATAGAGGTAATTGATAGATTTTATCTCTGGAAGAAGCCGCTGATATTCATATGATAAAACGCGTACACCCTGCATTACTTGTTCCTGATTAGCTTCCACATAATTCTGCAAGATTATGGCGATGCTTGCTTGTCCGATTGAAAACCCATTTGCAGAAGCGCCTCCTGTAGCAATCAACTTTACACCAGCACTGTCTGTATTGTTTTTTTCTAATAATCTATATAACGCATCTTTAAGTTCTGAAGAAGTTATATCGGTTTTTAATCTGAGCAGGCGGATAGAATTCATAAAACGAGTGATGTGATGATCCATATGCATGGGAACACCTTTCCACACTTGAAAATAATCGAATGTTCCATAGCCTCTTCCTAAGGCAATATCATTGATGGGGATATGGGCGTTATCTATATGGACAATATCGCCATTGAGGTAATGAAATTCTTTCATCTTTATTTCTACTTATTACAACTGTGAATGTATATATAAAAACTAAAATTTTTCTTTCCTGTATATAATCGTTATTAATTCACCGCACAATATTAAAATTAATAACCTCTGAGTTTCCATTGTTATCAATAAGACGCAAGATATGTGTACCAGGATCTGGCTTTATTTTAAAATGATGAAAATCCGTCGTCCGACCTATATATTCTTGATCTAGATGCCAGTACAATTGTGCTTTATCATCTCCATGGGTTGCTTTTACGACGAGACCATTTTCTTCATTGTTGAGCCCATGAGTCAGGTACATCTCCGAACCATCAGAAGGATATAGAATGGATATGTTGTCGTTTTTTAAATCTTTTCTACAGCGTTCATGCATCTGCGGAATAGGGTGATAATCACTATATGATTTTTTATAAAAGTGTACGACTTCTGGTGGCAGCACCAACCATCCGGATGCCAGAACATCAGAAGCATTGTAACACTCTTTATAAACCTGATGTGTTTTTTCACTATTAGTCATAAGTGTTTTATGGTATGGACAGAAGCGATAAGATTCTGAATTGTACGGAACATGCGTACTCGATGTATGCTGGCAATGCTTGCTGGCAATAAATCCAGTTTTAAGACAAGTTTTCACTTCTCTTAAATCATCGTAAGGAATAGGAAACCATCCGCTGTCAGAAGGAAGTATATTGAGAATGTCGAAAAGGATAGAGCCAGCTGCTTTATAACCTATAATATCAGGCCGACCTTCACCATCTGCATTTCCTGCACATACTCCGATAGTATAGTCTGGAGTTACACCTACAGCCCAGGCATCTCTAT
>CALIQO010000071.1 GCA_938044055.1 uncultured Saprospiraceae bacterium | reverse complement strand
AACCACTTCATTAGTCAAGGGATTAAAATTGTTGACTCGGGCATTAAATCCCATATCAGAGAAATAGTTTTCTCCTAAGTTTTGTACAAAGGCAAACGTTCTAAATTGTTCTCCTGAATAATCAAATCTACCGTATATGTGTTTATCACTTGAATTGAAGTCTTTTTTGTAAGACTGGATCACTCCTAATTGTCCAGAGTATTTTCCATCCTTGGTACTTAGATTTAATTCACCCCCAATGTTTCTGCCGTAATCCCCGTCTATAGATTCAGATCCATTATAGGCTTGACGGTTTAGAAAAAGGCCTTTGATGGTGGAGCGGGCTCCGATTCTATAATTGGTAGCTAAGGAAGAGAAATTCTGCCCTGTGGCCGCATCAGTTGTTTTTGTGTGCATGTTAAATGCACCTATCCGCAATTTGTCAGTAACATTTCCAGATAACCTTGCTCCATATAAAATAGGGACAGTATTTCCGTTGGGATCCAGACCAATTCTTCTGCTATAGAAAGGTTGATTAGCAAACTGTCCATAGTTGCTAAACAGATCCGCATTTTCTAAAAAAAACTGTCTACGCTCAGGAAAGAAAATATTGAAACGTGTGAGGTTAGAAACTTGTCGATCAACTTCTACTTGAGAGAAATCTGGATTTACAGTAAGGTCTAAATTTAAATTAGTAGTCAAACTAATTTTCGCATCTCCACCAATATCAGATTCGTTACTTGTGTTATCTGGATTGAACGACTTAGAAGAGGAAAGCGTAGCATATGGAATTACTGCGATGTTGCTGCGCTTGGCATCTGGGAAGTTGTCCCATTTTATCAAGCCTAGATAGCCCATATCGCCAGGGTCAAATTGTCTTGGAACCGGAGACCATACATGAGCTTGATTCATGCCTGCATCAAATCGTACGAAATTCATTCCCCACTCTGTATTATCTTTATCAAAGCGTAAGGTTTTAAATGGAATGAATATTTCTACTTCCCAGCGATCACTGTATGTTTTAGCCCCTGACCTCCAACGGTTATCCCAGGATGCATCCCCATTTTGGTCACTAAGGAGAATTTCTGTTTGCGCACCGCCTGCGTTAACACCAAAGGCGAAAGCATTTGTCTTTTGATTATTAGGATCTATGACGACAACAAATGCATCAGAATTGCCAAGAACATCTCTTTTCAAAGTAGGTACAACTTGTCCACCAGGATCTTCCAGTGAAACACCGAAATAGATACCATTCATGTCATATCCTATTCTTACCGTTGTCTGTACACTGGCAAGTGTGTCATCGATGGGGTTTTGTTGGTAGAAACCTGATAGAGGTATGAGTTGATTCCAAGCTTCGTCGTCTAAAACTCCATCAACCGTAATTTCTCCAGAAACCTGTCGAATATCAGCAACCCTTCTTTCAAACTCAAACGGTGCTTGGCTTAAAATGAAAGGAATAAAAAGCAAACTTATTAAGAACGTGAAAATTCCGTTTATAATGTTCTTCATTGTAATGTGAATGTAGTCAAGGTTTTTATTATCACAATAACCTTGAATTGCCATTAGAAACTAATTAACAGTTGTCTCTATATATTTATTGAATTGACTACTTGCGGCATTAAATTTTTTATATTGTAAAGGCACAGAAGTAAGACGGAAATGGGGTAGATAGTATCAGTTAGAAATTCCGAAAACGCGTTCTAGTATTTCATATCTGTCTTGAGGTATTTCTGGTAATACAGTGTCTTCAATGTAATCTAACCCAATAACTAAGAAATCATCTATATCTCCTTGAGAATAAGGTATACTATTATAAGAAAGGTATACAGGCGTTAGAGATGCTGGATTACCTGCTTCAATGGAAGGTATCCAATTTTCAAAACTTATCCTTTCTCTTTCTTTATTATTGACGACAAAGGAAATATAGTACATACCATTCATGCTTACATTTTCTATATCTGCATATCCGATAACATACCCTAGAGGATTAAGTATGGCGTCTAAGTTTTTAGAAGACGAACCGACCCCTTTTTCATTTAAAGCAATATGGAAGGTATCTACCATCATGTTGATTCCTTTAGGATCCTTGATATAGGGAGGTGGCCCGACAAGGTTTTCAATGAATTCTGTATAACTCGATGGAAATATTTCACTATCGAAGAGAGAAACGATCCCGTCACCATCATTGTCCATAGGATAATACCTAGGTCTTTCTAAAAGTATTTTTTCTGATTTTTCATAATATACAATAGGATCGGTAAGACTGAAATCGTGTTCTTTTGAATATGTTTTATTATTTAAATCTTTGAATTCTAATTGAGCTTTTACACTAGTGATTTTAAACAAGTCAATGTGTCCACTGAGCTCATCTGAGTTTCTTACAATTTCATACCATTGTCCATCAAAGTCAAAGAACTTCTCTAAACTGTCTCTATCATATATGCTAGACTGAAATACGAACTCTTCCTCGCTGAAAGGGTTTTCAATCTTGTTTTCTTCTAGATAATATCCTTCAGCAAGAATGGGCTTAGAATCAATTTTAGCATACATCTGTATATAAGGATACTGATTATACTCGAAGTATACATGATGATTTTCATCCTTTATAAAAGCGAGATCGATCGAGCGTGAACTGAACAGTAGTTTTTCAATCATTCCTTCAGACAATAAAACGTCATCTTGATTTCTGATAGAATATTTAATCTCCATAGAAGGAGGGCCTACCCGATTATCAAGAATTAAACTCCTACCGTCGTCACTGATCTGCAATTTAGAATCTACAATCAGGTTATTCCAATCAACTTCCATCGCTTCAAATCCTACTTCCATGGAGATGTCATATATAAGTGTAGGCTTGGTAGCATGCTTGCTTTTCAGAACGAACTTAGACAAGAGGTTGTGGTTAGAAAGGAATTGGCTAGAAAAAGTGTTGGGTTCCAAGAAGAACATTTTAGACAATTCTTCCCAGTATTCTTTCTTGTAATCTTCAGTAAATAAAAAGGTGCCATCTCTGGTCTTTTCAGGACTATAAACTAAAGCAGGATTTATGATATCTGAGGACAATGACTCAAACCCCCTTCCGAAACGATAGTAAAGATTCAGTCCCGCAGATAACAATAATGGAAAGAGAAATAAACCCTGGACACCTAGCTTTGCTCTGGAAAAATAGGATTGTACTCTTTTTCTTAATAAGGATAAATTGTTATCAATAGCAATGAATGGATTAGTAGAAACATTTAATCTGTCTTCGGCGGAATTTAGATTCTTGCTTAAAGTTTCAAAATGCTGTCCTGTTTCTAATACTACATCCTTGAAAAGACTTTGCTTTCTTATATAAGAAGAACCTTTAAGAACTTCTAATTCGTCAAAAGGAAAACGTTTCAGAGCCCAGTCTAATTTCTGCTTAGCAGCTACTTGAATAAGACCTCCCTCTTTCTCTGTCTGTTCTATTTCTTGAATGGCAGAAATAATGTTATTGAGTTCGGACTTAAGCTTGTTTATCGATTCTACATAATTTTCTTTCCTAGCACCAAAATTGGTGAGTAAAAATTTTTCAAACATTGGGGTTGGTTTTAATTATTCTAGCTAGAACAATATGGCGTTATTTTAAATACTAGCATTAATATACGAATGTAGAGACGGTATACCTGAAAAATAACACGGTTAATGTTAAAGACTTCATTGCTGGGTGGTGTAAGGCAAGGTCGGTAACTCATGGAATTCACCTACATATCTTTAATCTATTAAGGGGTGTAAACCATGACTTTAATATTACTAGATATGGATACCTTCATCCATTTACCATTAAGCATCATTATACATGAGAACAGCACTACTTATTACCTTCTGCATAAGTTGTTTTAATTTTCTAAATGCTCAAGATGGAATATCAGAGGGCAACTTAGAAGCTATTTCTACTTTTAACAACATCAGCATCCATTACGATTTTACCGGTGACGATAACCAGAACAGTGAGATGGTTGTCAAGTATAAATTATCTACAGAGGATAATTTTAAAATCGCAGCTCCCACCATGCGAGCACATCCAGACTTAATAATTGATGGTGCCAGACTAGATATGAATTTTCATGCGGGGAGTATAATGCATCTTACTCCTGGTGCATTCTATGATATAGAAATTGAGCTTACAGACCCCGATGGAGGAAGCACTATTGAGAACACATCTATTGCTACGAAAGAAATACCTCAACCCAGCCAAGCGAATATCAAGTATGTTGCCCCAGGAAATGGAGGTGGATCTGGGTTACAGTCTGATCCTTTTCTAGGTATGCAAGAAGCAGTCAACAACGCACAAGCTGGAGATCTCTTTATTGTAACTTCAGGAACGTATGCACCATTTGAGTTGCTTACTACAGGTTCTACGGATAACAATATTTCTTTCGTGAGTGAAGAATTGCATGGAGCTGTAATTGATGGAGAAAACACGGATAGAGGGATTATAACTTTGGGTGCCTTTGATTTTGGAATTAGGAATATCATCATTGATGGATTTCTCATACGAAATGGTAAGTGGGGAATCGATGCACAGAATACACAATTCATAACGGTAAGAAACAACATAATAGAAGCCGTCGATTATGGTTATGTAAATAGGAGAGAAGGAGGCTTAGAAGGCGATCAGTATATTACTAACAATGAAATCACAGGAAGAAGTAGCTGGCCAGGATCTTCTATTCCAGACGAAAGAGGAATCGATATAAGAGGCAACAACAATGTTATCAGTTACAACACCATCTCGAATTTCGGTGACGGCATTTCTACAGATGGACCACCCTATGAAGTTTCCTATTCTCTAGATATCCACAACAATGATATTAAAAATGCCATCGACGATCACATCGAAGTAGACGGTGTCATAAGCAATACCAGAATTTATAACAATCGATGTTACAACGGTAGGGCAGGGATAAGTCTTGCACCGGTTTTCGGCGGCCCGGTTTATGTCTTAAGGAATGAATTGTTTAATTATGAAAACACCGCCTTAAAAATGAATCGAGGACCCTCAGGAATCATTGTGGTTAACAACACCATTGTAAGCGAGAACAATGCAACGGAATCTCCGACGGGATGGCAGAATACATTTTATAGAAACAACGTAATCCTTGCGTCGAGGTATTGTTTCGAAATGTTCGGTCTGGTAGAAGGGAGTAATGACGACTGGGATTATGGCGCCTATACTTCTACAAGGGGAGGGGGGTCTGGTACAGAATGGTTTAAGTGGAATGATGTGCGTTATGCTACAGTTACAGAACTTATTGCTAGTGGACTACTTGAAGGGAATGCCATAGAAGTTACTTTCGATGATTTCGAGAACATAGCATTACCAGAACCATACCCAGTAGAGTATGATCCGAGTGAGAGAGATTTTAGACCGAAAGCAGGATCGTCAGTTATCGACAATGGTGAAGCGATAGACCATCTTAATGATTCATATGTATCAGACGGAATGGTAGATCGAGGAGCACTGGAATTTGGAGAAGAGCTACCTGTATATGGAGCGGTGTTCGACGCAACTTCTAGTAGTAGAATTTATGCAGAAGAAAAATGGGTAGACGTTTATCCTAATCCTTTTTATGATCACGTTAACCTCATAACAGATTATCCCAGAGACCTTAAAATAGAGATTTTTAATAGTCATGGAAAGAGATGGTCATCTTATATAGGCTCTAAGAATAACATAGAAAACAGATTGAGTGAACTTCTCCCGGGTATGTACTTCGTTAAAATAACCCATCTTGCTTCAGGAAGCGCACAGACTGTTAAATTGATAAAAATAGAATAGTAATTATGATATCAGTAGAAACCTTTTTCTAAGTATAAAATTATTATTGCTAGTCTAAGTCGTGCCACGACTCATCTGTTTCTCCATCTAGAAAATTGTACCTTATCTCTTGATTCTTTAATTGTTGAAGGGATTCTATAGCTCTGGGTTTTATAGAAGGAAGGTAGAGGTTTTCATCCTTGAACAGACACTGAGCGTATGAAGCAAGTTTGCTATAATTGTTCGTTTTGTGAATTTGGCCGAAGAGAAAATTTTGTAATTGTAAATAGAATGTTGTTATCCAGTCTTCAGTACCATCATCTATAGTGATGGTGCCTTTGTTTTGAAATTTTCCATCGTAGTATGCAAGACGATATTTATCACCTTGGACACTTAAGCTAGGAAGAGTGTAGAAGCTGTCTTTTAGAGATTTCTGCAATAGGTAGGATATAAGTTCCAAAGGACCTGACATCTTATAATCAGACATCCATAAGAATAACTCGCTAAGCCATTCTTTATTCGTTCTGCCTTTCTTAAGTATGGTACCCGCTTTTTGTTTCTGGCCGGTTATCATTAAGTATTCTAGAACACTTGTGCGGTATGGCTTAGGTATTACAGTAATGGAACTGAGAAATATTTTTGCAATCTGATTGTTTTCTGCAGAGTATAGGTCATGGATTAAATCTTTCCAGTCTTTTATACTAGGGAGGGCAACTGCTCTTGTTTTTAAGTATGAATTAAGATTAAAATTGATGCTTTCTTCCTTCTTGTTGAGGTATTCTGTTTTGTAAGCTTTATATGATTCGAAGTTTTTTATTGTGGATTCAGTTTTCTCGGTTGGTTTTTCAGAAAGAAAAGCAACATCATACAGTCTTATTAATGTTTCCGGGTTTTCTGAATGAATGTCCGTGATAGTTATCTGATTTTCGTTTAGTTCAATAATGGGAAATTCTGCTTTTATACGCTGATCAGATATTAACTGCAAGGTGTGTTTTCCACCATAATCTTTAAGTCGTATATATCTGGACACCGATATTTTTTTATTGCTTAATGGAAGCATTTCTTTATTGAATTCTAAGTATCCTAATTCTGAATATTGTTTTAAATGTGTGTCTAATTGTGATTTTACCAGAGACGATAATATCATGAAAGGCTCTTCGTTTTCTTCAAGCCTCAGCGCGTATGCATTTTCTTTTATCTCATTTAAGAAAGCACTTTTGCCAGAATTAAAATTAGTAAGCTCATAAGAACCATCGCTTCTTCTTTTTAACGGCGATTCATAGACTTCCTTATTGGTTTCATCAATCAGACTATAAGCTTGTTCTCCTAGTTTTATAGCATGGAGGCTAGAGGGGTGATCTAACATTATCGTTCTATCTAAGAATAGAATAATGTGTTTGTCGTTTTTATTCGTTGGCATGACTGCTTAATGCTTGAAACTGTTGTGTGTAAAATCGATTTCCTTTTTCAAGATAGCAATATAAAATTTAACTATTTTCACGGGACCAAAAACCTAAAGAAGGCACGTTACTTTTTCTATAACATGAATCTACCTGACCTCCATAAAGAACTAAATTTTACCACAGCTCGCTCTGGTGGGAGCGGTGGACAACATGTCAACAAGGTGGAGACGAAGGTTGTATTGATGTTCGATGTCGGGAATTCACAATTTCTAAAACAAGAAGAAAAAAACCGGATCAACCTTGCCTTGAAAAACCGGATCAATAAAGAAGGTGTACTGATTCTTTCTTACGACAGGAAGCGTTCTCAACATGGGAATAAACTTATGGTCGTCAAGCGCTTTGACGCCATTATAACGGAAGCGCTTGTGATTAAGAAGAAGAGAAAAAAATCTCGCCCTTCTGCAGCTGCTAAGGCGGAAAGGATGAAAAACAAATCGAAACGTTCTCTGGTTAAGAAGATGCGACAGAAGCCTCCGAGAGATTGAGATCATTCCTATATTGTTTTCTTTCTGAATTTTCCATTACATATAGGCGGGTGTATTTTCTGTCTTTAATTTCTTTTAAAGAACACTTGATTCATCCATAATTTTATCGGATATTGGTCGGCTTTTTCTGTTACAAAAAGACGAAAACACCGACATGTATCTCAATTGTCACACCTATTTCAGCCTTAAGTATGGGACCTTCTCGCCAGAAGAACTGGTAGACCGTGCTCGCCAGTGTGGAGTAAAACGATTGGTATTGACGGACATCAACAATACATCGGCCTCGTATACTTTTATCGAGGCGTGCAAGAAGCGGGATATAAAACCCATACTAGGCGTAGAGTTTAGAAATAGAAACCACGAGTTTCTCTACGTCTGTATAGCACAGAATAAAGAAGGGTGGAGAGAGATCAATCACTGGTTGACGGCACACAGTCTAGAAGATCAAGAACTTCCAGAAGTAGGGCCAGAATTGAAAAACGCATATACCATATATAAGAAGTTGCCGAAGCCCATCGGCAAGCTAGCGTCGTATGAGTACATCGGAGTCCGACCAGAAGAAGTGAATGCACTCTATAGTTCTTACTTGCGGAAGTATCAAGAAAAATTAGTCGTATGGGCACCGGTTACTTTCGCTGGACAATCAGATTACAACACCCATCGCCTCTTGCGCTGCATCGACCTTAATGTCATCTTACCGAAACTAGAACTCGGTCAGTGCGCTAAGGCTTCAGAAGTATTTCTTTCTGATTCTAAGCTGAAGGAAACCTATCGTGCGTATCCACAGGTGATTGAGAATACGGAACATATTTTAGACAACTGTAGCATCGACATGCGGAGCAGTTTTAAGAACAACCGCAGAACATTTACCGGGAGTGAAGAAGGAGACAAACAACTCCTTTATAAACTTGCCATCAATGGTTGCATAGAACGTTATGGTGAAAGAAACCACCACGCGATGAAGCGTACGAAGAAGGAACTGTCTGTGGTGGAGCGTCTAGGTTTCGCGCCTTACTTCCTGATTACCTGGGACATCGTCCGCTATGCACGCAACGCTGGATACCATCATGTCGGAAGAGGAAGCGGGGCTAATTCTATAGTGGCTTTTAACTTGATGATCACAGATGTAGACCCCCTTGATCTCGACTTATATTTCGAACGATTTATAAATCCACACCGGAGTTCGCCACCGGATTTCGACATAGATTTTTCCTGGGACGAGCGGGATGATGTAACGGATTATGTTTTTAAAAGATACGGAAAAGAGCATACGGCACTGCTCGCAACGTACAATACTTTTAAAGGAAAATCCATCATCCGAGAACTCGGAAAAGTCTTCGGTCTGCCTAAGGCAGACATCGACCTGATCGTAAGCAACCCACTGGCGACGGAACGCCACCATCCATATGCTAAGCACATCTTTAAGCATGGAAAAAAAATCGAAGGGTTTCCTAACTACCTCTCCATACATGCTGGTGGTATCCTGATCAGTGAAGAACCGCTCAACTATTACACGGCATTACAGATGATGCCTAAGGGGTTTCCCGTGACCCACTTCGATATGTATGGCGCAGAAGACCTACAGTTTCATAAGTATGATATCCTGAGTCAGCGCGGACTCGGCCACATCAAGGACGCGGTTAAGTTGATTAAGCACAACCAAGGGCGATCTGTAGACATCCATAAGATAGACATGATAAAAGAAGACGAACGCGTCCGGGCACAATTGCAATCGGGCAAGTGTATCGGATGTTTTTACATCGAGTCGCCGGCCATGCGCGGACTTCTGACGAAGCTTGAGTGTAAGGATTATGTACACCTTGTGGCGGCGAGTTCCATCATTCGTCCCGGGGTTGCGAAGTCTGGAATGATGCGAGAATATATCCATCGGTACCACAATCCACAATCTTATACCTACATCCATCCTGTCTTCGAGGAACACCTCGGAGAGACCTATGGCGTCATGGTCTATCAAGAAGACGTGATGAAGATAGTGCATCACTTCTCCGGACTGGATCTGGATGAGTCGGATGTGTTGCGGAGAATCATGACGGGAAAGAAAAAAAACTCGGACACCTTCGAGCGATTGCAACAGAAGTATTTTATCAATTGTAAGAAGCGGGGTTATCCTGATGAGTTATCGAGAGAAGTGTGGAGACAGATAGAAAGTTTCAGTGGCTACTCTTTCTGCAAGGCGCACTCGGCGAGTTTCGCAGTAGAGTCGTTTCAGAGTTTATACCTCAAGACTTATTTTCCCCTTGAGTTTATGACGGCGGTTATCAACAATTTCGGAGGGTTTTACTCGACGGAGTTGTACATCCACGAGGCGAGGATGTGTGGAGCCATCATAGAGGCACCATGTGTAAATCACAGCAATTACTTGTCGACAATTATCGTGAAGTCGATCTACATAGGCTTGATTCATATTGCAGATCTTGAGAAAAAAGTAGCCGCAACGATTGTAGAAGAAAGAATAGAAGGGGGCGCATTTTTAGACCTAGAAGACTTCGTCAGTAGGCTTGACATCTCTAAGGACCAACTCGAGATATTGATTAGGATCGGGGCCTTTCGATTTACGGGGAAGAATAAGTACGCACTTATGTGGGAGAAAAACGCCGTCCATAGTCAGGTGAAAAAAGAACATGTGATGGAGCGCAGCATATTTGGCGTAGACCGAGAAGACTATGAACTGCCTATTCTGGATGAAGGACCACATGAGCAGGCATTCGATGAAATTGAGTTGCTGGGCTTCCCCCTGTGTTCACCATTCGACTTATTGAAGACGAAGTATAGAGGGGAGATTGTGACCGACCAGATGAACCGTTTTTTAGGAAAGAAGGTGAAGATGCTGGGCTACTACGTCGCCCGCAAAAACGTCACTACGGTCAATAAGAGGTTGATGAACTTCGGTACCTGGTTGGATACGAGTGGCGATTTTTTTGACACGACACACTTTCCCCCTAGCTTAGCAGCCTACCCGTTTAAAGGAAAAGGATGTTATCTCATAGAGGGTAT
>CALIQO010000070.1 GCA_938044055.1 uncultured Saprospiraceae bacterium | reverse complement strand
GAATATAAGTGCCTATCCAAATGCTGGACTGCCCAATGAATTTGGAGAGTATGACCAGACTCCAGAAGAGATGAAAGTATTTATAAGAGACTTTATAGAAAGTGGTTTTGTGAATATTATTGGTGGCTGCTGTGGTACTACACCGCTGCATATAAAAGCTATGGCAGAGGCTGTAAAAGGAATGAAACCGAGGACAAAGCCGACTGCAATACCCGTAACTGCTTACGCAGGATTGGAGCCACTAATGGTAAGAGAAAACTTGAATTTTATCAATGTTGGAGAACGGACAAATGTGACGGGTTCTAGAAAATTTTCTCGATTAATAAAAGAAAAAAACTATACAGAAGCACTTACCATTGCACAACAGCAAGTGGATGGTGGTGCACAAGTTATTGATGTCAATATGGACGAAGGTCTGCTTGATTCCGAAAAGGAAATGGAGACTTTTTTAAACATGATGATGTCAGAACCAGACATTGCGAAGCTGCCTATTATGATTGATTCTTCTAAGTTTTCCGTAATTGAAGCAGGCTTAAAGTGTGTACAAGGAAAATGTATTGTTAACTCTATTTCCCTAAAAGAAGGAGACGAAGAGTTTATCCGCCAAGCTAACTTAGTGAGAAAGTATGGAGCTGCAGCTGTTGTTATGGCATTTGATGAAAAAGGACAAGCTGAGACAATTGATAGGAAAGTCAACATTTGCCAGCGAGCATATGACATCCTTGTAAATCATGTCGGTTTTTTACCAGAAGATATAATTTTCGACCCTAATATTTTCGCTGTTGCCACAGGAATTGAAGAACATAATGAGTACGCCATCAAT
This sequence comes from uncultured Saprospiraceae bacterium, assembly GCA_938044055.1. Taxonomy (GTDB): domain Bacteria; phylum Bacteroidota; class Bacteroidia; order Chitinophagales; family Saprospiraceae; genus JABDLO01. Next base: position 3,925 of record CALIQO010000070.1, on the reverse strand, counting down.
TTTATTGAAGCAACTAGGAAAATTAAAGAGGCATGCCCTGGTGCTAAAATTAGTGGCGGAGTAAGTAACATCAGCTTTTCGTTCAGAGGAAATAACAAAGTAAGAGAAGCGATGCATGCTGCTTTCTTATACCACGCCATACAAGCAGGAATGGATATGGGAATTGTCAATGCAGGTATGATGGAAGTATATGCTGAAGTTGATAAGCCCCTTCTGAAACTAGTGGAAGATGTTCTTTTCAATCGAAGTTCCGATGCCACTGATGCGCTTATTACCTATGCCGAAACGGTTAAAGGGAAGGGAAAAGAACTGGTAAAGGACTTATCCTGGAGGAACGATACTGTCGAAAATCGCCTTTCCCATTCGCTTGTAAGAGGAATAACAGAATTTATTGAAGAAGATACTGAAGAAGCAAGATTAAAATACCCTAATCCATTGAGTGTGATAGAAGGACCTCTTATGGATGGGATGAATATTGTGGGTGATCTATTCGGAGAAGGAAAAATGTTTTTGCCTCAAGTTGTCAAGAGTGCTAGAGTGATGAAAAGAAGTGTTGCCGTATTGACACCTTTCATTGAAGAAGAAAAATCGATTTCGGGATCAAGCTCTAAAGGAAAAATACTCCTTGCAACAGTTAAAGGAGATGTGCATGATATAGGCAAGAATATTGTCGGTGTTGTCCTAGGATGTAACAATTTCGAAATCATAGACTTAGGGGTAATGGTTCCTGCAGAAAAGATTCTTAAAGTTGCCCTGGAAGAGAATGTTAACATTATAGGTTTAAGTGGATTGATTACACCATCCCTTGATGAGATGGTGACCGTTGCTAAAGAAATGACCAGAAGGAAAATGAATATTCCTCTTTTAATAGGCGGAGCAACTACCTCTAAAACGCACACAGCTCTTAAGATAGAACCAGAATATACAGGAGCTGCCATACATGTATTAGATGCTAGTCGTGCAGTCACGGTCGCTTCTACTTTGCTTGGTGCTGACACTAATGCAAGTTCTAATTATATTTTAGGTGTAAAAAAAGATTATAATGATTTAAGAGAAAAAAGAGCAAGAAGTGGTGGAAAAACAAAGAAACTGATTCCACTTGATCTTGCAAGGCAATCGAAATACAATATAAACTGGGAAACTTACATACCACCTAAACCTAATTTTCTAGGTGTTAAAAAACTAAGCCTGGATATCGAAGAGTTGATACCATATATTGATTGGACTCCATTTTTTACCACATGGCAGCTTAAAGGCAGATTCCCAGATATTTTCAAAAATCCTTTTGTCGGAATAGAGGCTAAAAAACTTTTTGATGATGCACAAGAAATGCTTCAGACCATAAAGAATGAAAAATGGTTAGGAACAGCTGCAATTGTAGGTGTTTTCCCTGCTAAGTCATCTAAAGACGATATTATAATTGAAAACAATGGTGAAAAAATTGTAAGTCATCATTTGCGACAGCAGGTAAAAAAAGCCAAAGGAAAATCCTACCTATGCCTATCTGACTTTATTGCTCCTGAAAATAGTACGCAACAAGATTACATCGGTGCTTTTGCCGTAACTGCTGGGTTAGGAATTGAGAAGTATGTTGCCTTATTTGAGGAGAAACATGATGATTACAATGCCATATTGCTTAAGGCTTTAGCAGATAGATTAGCAGAAGCCCTTGCAGAGAAAACACATGAAATAATAAGAAAGGAACTGTGGGGATATGCCCCTAATGAAAACTTGCTAAATGAAGACTTAATAAAAGAAAAATACAGGGGCATAAGACCGGCTCCAGGCTATCCAGCCTGCCCTGAACATACAGAAAAAGACTTGCTCTGGAAACTCTTAAACGTAGAAAAAGAAATAGGAATAAAACTGACAAGTAGTAGGGCTATGTACCCAGCGGCTTCGGTAAGCGGATGGTATTTTTCTCATCCAGATAGCAAGTATTTCGGAATCAGCCATATCGGTGCTGACCAGTTAAAAGATTACTCACATAGGAAGTCTTGGACATCTTCAGAAGCAGAGAAATGGCTAGCTAGGCATATTGAGTAATATGTTGCTGATTTCTATTGCATAATAATCCTATATTTGTCCTTCAAAATAAGACATTCATATCGATGAAGGATATTGTACTTAGGTTAGGATTCTTATTCTGCCTTTTATTTATCGCTTTTCCAAGTTTTTCTCAACAGCTTTCTCTTGAAACTGCAAGAATTGAAATAAAGAAAAGAGGCTTGGACGAGCAACAAGTTATCACCGCTCTTAAAGAAAAAGGAATTGATCTTGAAAAAATAGATCCTAATAATGTATCAGAACTATCTAGAGCAGAATCTGCATTAAGAGAAGTACTCGCCGAATTAGAATCTAAGAAAAATCTTCCTGGAAGTGCATCGGGCACTGATTCTACTCAGATTACATTGGAAGAATTCAATGCGGAAGAAAAGAAAGAAGCCATTAAGTCAACAGATGAAATTCAGGAAGCTATTGAGGATGGGGCAACCTTAGAAGAAGCCATTACAGAAACAATAGATGAAGGAATAAAAGAAGATTTAAAACCTTCTTCCATATATGGACACAACATATTTCGTGATAAGACTTTAAAAGTTTACAAGCAGTCTGATAATATAAAACCTCCTTCATCATATGTTTTAGGGCCTGGAGACAATATATTGATTAATATATGGGGAATATCGGAAGTTAGTGAATCTTTTGAGATAAGCGAAGATGGTTATATTAAACCCAACAGGCAACCTCGTGTATATCTTGCTGGACTGACTATCGCTAATGCAAAGGATAAGTTAAAAAGTTACTATAGCAGATATATACGGTTTAATCCTGATCAATTCGATGTTACACTACGAACTGCAAGAACAATTAATGTCAATATCGTAGGAGAAGTCGAGATTCCTGGAAGCTTCACCATTTCAGCAGTTAATACGGCATTTAATGCCCTGGTTGCAGCAGGAGGCCCTACAGACATAGGGACCGTTAGGAACATACAGATAGTTAGTGGAAGTGAGGTAAAAGAATTAGACGTATACGAATTCCTAAAAAATCCAGCAGTTGCACAAGATTTGTATTTGCAAGACAATGATTATATTAATGTAAGGGTTTCAGACAAGATAGTTTCTATTTCTGGAGGGATTAGAAAACCAGGGAGGTATGAGCTCAAGGCAAATGAATCTTTGAAAGATTTAATTGGTTTTGCAGGAAACCTTTCAGAGCGAGCACTAAGTAAAAACCTAGTAATCAACAGAATTGAAAACGACAGAGAAGTATTGATTAATGTTGATTTTAGTGCCAACCCTAATTCGTCTATGAATCCTGGAGACAAAGTTAATGTAAGAACCCTTCCCGATGGATATGAAAATGTTGTGAAAATTTCTGGAGCAGTTTTCTCACCAGGAGAATACGCACTAGAACCTGATATGAAATTAGCTGCACTACTAGCTAAAACCGACTTTAAGACCGATGCCATTCTCGATTCTCTTCTATTAAAAAGGATTAATCCTGATAATGTAACTGTTACTTATAGTTTTATAGATGGAACAGAGGCATTAAGGTCTCCTAATAGCGCAAGCAACCTTATTCTTAGTCCAAGAGATGAAATTATAGTGCGAGCAAGATCACAATACGCCGATATTGTGACAGCTTCAATAGGGGGGTCTGTTAGAAGTCCTGGAGATTTTCAAGTGGATCTTTCAGGGTCATTAAGGATATCAGATATTATATTCTTAGCAGGTGGAATTGAAGAAAATGCTGAATCATTTGGTTTTTTGTATAGAAAAAGTTCAGAAAACCCAAGATCGACGGAATATGTTAAGTTCAATATTGATGATTTAAGTACGTTAGAAAATAATCTCCTTATAAAAGCCGGTGATAGAATTAACATTCCCTCTAAAACTAGGTACTTAGATGATATAACTGTAGG
>CALIQO010000069.1 GCA_938044055.1 uncultured Saprospiraceae bacterium | reverse complement strand
CCTACTGTATATGGATTGATAGGAGAAAGACCGAAACCAATCGTCATAGCTCCTACAGATATTCCTGCAGCCAACACTAAGTCTCCTCCCAGTGCAAGGCTTACCACGGCAGCAATCGGAACAGTAGCTATGTTATTCTCATACCCTACAGCTACACCTAGGATTCCATACACGAATGTCGTAATAACGATGACCGTAGCTTTCCTGTTTTCTCCTAGCTTCTTCACTAAGGTACCTACCGTATTCTCAATCATTTTAGACTTCTCCAGAATGCCAAACATGATTCCTCCTGCCAAAACAATAAATATAATCTGAGAAGCAGATATAAAACCCAATGGCAGAGCCTTAAACATTTCAAGAAAGCTAACAGGTGTATTGTCTACTTGATTATAGGTGCCTGGAATGACTCGTTGTCTACCATCTATTAATTCTCTTTCATAGTTACCAGCAGGCAGAAAGTAGGTCATCAACGTAACAAGCACGATCATGACGAATATCATTGTAACCGGATGAGGAATCCTTGAATACCAAGGTTGAGATTTATTCATTGCTGTCAAATGTAATTAATTATCACCGGATGTAAGAATGGTCAACAACCATTAATAAGTATGTTTTTCTAAGATTGAACCCTTATTATAATAGAGCAACTTAAATCTTTTACTAGCCCCAAATAATAGTGAAGAACATCAACCTTCACCATTTTCCCGGTTCTATTGCAAACACTGTATTAAGATCAGCTTAATTTCCTTTGTTGTTTTGATATAAATTCTAACTTTGTCTAATCCCCTATTTTTAGATAAAGACGAGAATCTCTCATATATGGTAGCTTTAGTAATTGCAATTTTCATTATAGGATATCTGGCCATCGTTCTAGAGCATCCATTAAGTCTAGACAAGACTGTTCCTGCACTCCTTATGGGAGCTCTATGCTGGGCCTTACTTGCAATAGGATTTAACAATGGTATTCTTACAGTTGTAGATACCCACGATCATCTTTTCTCACTTGCAGATGGAGTTACACATGAAGCAGAAGAAGGTTTTACCAATGCACTGCTCCATCATCTCGGTAAAACAGCAGAAATTCTTGTATTCCTTATAGGTGCGATGACCATAGTGGAGATTATCGATCTACACGCCGGTTTTGAGATTTTAAAAAGCTGGGTTCGGACGAAGAATAAGAAAAAATTATTATGGATTGTAGGTATTCTTGCCTTCATATTATCCGCTATAATTGACAATTTAACAGCTACTATAGTACTTGTAACATTATTGAGAAAGATTATTCCAGACCGTACTGAGCGCTTATGGTTTGCCAGCTTAGCTGTTATTGCTGCTAATGCTGGAGGTGCATGGTCTCCTATCGGAGATGTAACCACAACAATGCTATGGATAGGAAAGAAGGTATCGACTCCAGGACTCATAATGTGGCTGGTAATTCCTTCAATTGTATGTTTCGTTGTCCCTACCTTCGTTGCTACCTTCCTGAAACCATTTAAAGGGAATATTAAAGTAGTTGAAGAAAAAGATGGTTCTGAAAGGAACAATTTAAAAAGCTCTAGAATGATGTTGTTTTTAGGTCTAGGGGCTATTGTATTCGTTCCTATATTTAAAACTTTAACCCACCTTCCACCTTACCTAGGCATGATGTTGAGCATGGGATTCGTCTGGCTGGTTTCAGAATATATACATCCAGAAGAGGATTTCACGGAAGAAAGAAAACATCTATATTCTGCCCACCTCGCACTATCAAGGATAGAAATGTCAAGTATTCTATTCTTCCTAGGAATATTAATGGCTGTTGCCGCTCTTGAAACAATGGTAGTCGGCGGTGTGGGAACATTACGATATGTTGCAGAAGGTTTAGAAAACGCTATTCCCAATCAAGATGTCGTTGTTATGCTCTTAGGCGTAGGATCGGCGATAATAGATAATGTCCCTCTTGTTGCGGCTTCGATGGGAATGTACTCTGAACCTATTGATGCTAAGTTGTGGCATTTCATTGCTTATGCTGCGGGAACTGGAGGAAGCATGCTTATCATAGGAAGTGCGGCAGGAGTTGCTGCCATGGGAATGGAGAAAATTGACTTCATCTGGTATCTTAAGAAGATAACATGGCTTGCATTCATTGGCTTTTTTGCTGGAGCTATGGCTTTCTTAGCCATGCATTCTATAATGACTTAAATCAGCCTTTTTATTCATCGGGGTCTGTAGTAGATTAAAACAACAATAAGTGCAGTCACTATGATTGCCGATTTATTATTCTCCTACATATGCATGACCATATCGGCGACTGTCTCCTATTGCTTCTATATGCGACCCTTTCATAAGAATGGAATGAACACCGCCGAAATACATATTGGGCTTACCCCAATTGTTGTAATCTGACTTCAATTCATCGCTAGCAAAATTAAGATTTTCAATCTCAAGAATTTCGTCATGATAAAACATCCTTGATTGGTTGATCGCATCTGATAGTGACATTCCTCTGGTGAATACATGGTCGACGACTTGAGCCACTATATAAGGAATTCTACCAGCACCTCCTGTACCCAGAATAAGACTCTGATCCTCTGCATAATCAACTATAGTAGGACTCATCATGGACATAAGTCTTTGATCTATTTTCCAGGAATTAAATCCATTCGGCATCAGTGCTTCTTCTCCCAGCATATTGTTCAGTTGGATTTCTGTTCCAGGCACCCATATGCCACTTCCTTCACCATTAGAAACCGTTACTGAAATGGCCATACCTTCTTTATCAACGATATTGAAGTGTGTTGTTCCTCCTCTTTTAACGGCGTTATCAGAAACAGAATAAATACCATATTCTATTAACTCTTCTCTCAGTCTATCTCTCTTCTTAGAAAGTTTATAAATCCGCTCTATGACATTAGCCATCTGCATATCATAACCATCTCC
>CALIQO010000068.1 GCA_938044055.1 uncultured Saprospiraceae bacterium | reverse complement strand
GCAGTAGGGTATATTATGGCTGCGTTTACAGAGAAAAAACAAGCTCTACATGATATGATAGCACATACTCTGGTGGTTAGAAGGGAATCATAACACTTATTAAGAAATATAAAATGCGGGGCGTATCATCAGATACAGTCCCGCATTTTATTTTAGGAATTCTTAGTTTTAAATCAGTAGATATGAAGGTATATATTTTTGGTAATGGAAATATCAGCTATGCAGATTTCGAAGCATTGTATATAAGCCTCTCAGACGATTAGTAGAAGAAGGTGATTGTGAATTCATAGTCTGCGATTTTCGAGGAACGGATACACTAGCAATGGAATACTTAAAGTCTGAAACAAGTAAGGTTACTATCATTCATATCGGTGATAAGCCTAGATATATACCAGATAGGTATAAAACCAAAGTAAGCCAATGGAATATTGTAGGTGGTTTTGAGAGTGACGAATCTCGAGACAATCACGCAATCGACACTTGCACCCACTTTATTGCAACAGACTTTAATTCATCTGATAAGCGAGTGAGTGGCACACAGAAAAATATTCTAAACTGTCTATCGAAAAGAAAAACTAAAATTGATAAGTAATACCTCTGTCACCTATTTCATCCTGACAACTCTGTGCGTCGACATACCTTTATTGGTTTCAACTCTTATAATATAAATAGCAGGTGGCAACTGTGTTAGATCTATAATTTCCGTATCGTACAACACTTTTTCAATCGCTCTTCCATCCATAGTGTATACAACGATGGTTTTAATTTCAGAAGACGGAGACCTTACAGATATAACTCCAGAAGTAGGATTAGGAGAAAGGATGATGTCCTTGTTTGCCATGGATTCAGTTGCAGAAGTAGATCGACTGATTGAGGCTACCTGAGAATATTCCGACTGACCATCTAGATCAATCATATGCACCCGATAGTAGAGTGTCTCTACCTCAGACCATGGATCTAGATCCAGAATATTGTAATCGATGGTTTCAGTAGAATTTCCGGCTGCGCTTACTGTTTCGACGAGGTCCCACTGCTCCGCATCCTCAGACCTTTCTACTTCATAGGCTGAACTGTTAACTTCGCTTTTCGTGGTCCATGATACCCTTACATCCGCTCCTTCTTCCTCTAGGTCGAATGATGCCAAGACAACAGGAAGGGTAGTACTTGCTGCAGTTGTCTGACTAGCCAGCAACCGGATGTAAGCAGCCTGGTAATAAATCGCAGGTTCTGTGATTTCCCAAGCAGCTTCTACATCGCTGAATCCATTGAACTCTTTATATGACTTAAGAGCCGGTTGTCCTGCTGGTGGCGATATATTGGTCTTGGTATAATATGCATTAGGTCCCCCGACGAGGAAGCCTGGTGCAGGGCCTCTTGCAGACGTAAGGGCATTGTCATAAATAGACCCATCAGCAAACCAACTGTGGTAGATTTCATCTGCCGAATCCTCGGCTCCATAATCATACATGTTAGACAACATGACCATGCCCATCGGGTTGACACCATGGAAGAAATGAATCTGCTCTGAAGCCTTCAACCGAAAAGATTCATTGCTCGGCGTATAGATGTCGTATTTAGCCATCATGTTATTAAGAATGCCATAATTAGATCGAGTCATATTACTGCCCCAGCCACAATCGCCTTCTGGCATGTATGCTCTATATAAGTCATCATCATTGAAACCGTAGAACCCATTCCAATCATCTCTGACGTGCGGTGTCACGGCATTTATTATCTGAGTTTTTATATCAGCTGAAGCACTGGTTAAGGTTGTGTAATAAAGTAGCGCTTCACTTAAGGATACGTTATATCCTCCCCACCATCCGCCCATCACGGCCACTTGGTCGATGTGATCGCGGATGAAGTCATTATACTTGCTATTCCCCGTAAGGGCAAGTAAGTGAATGGCTGCAAGCACAGCATCTTCATATTGTTCACTGGAATTTCTATCGGCATCTCCACTCTTGATGGTTCCATCGTCGCAATTGAGATCAAGGTTCCCAGTTGCAAGGTTTCCTTCTACATGTTCCCAGCAAGAGATGGCAATAGACTCTAAATCAGAAGCATATGTTCCTAGGCTATTTATATCGCGAAAAACGAATGCTGCATGAGCCATCATGCCGGCTGTATTGATTGAAGCTGAAGTACATGTAGGTCCATAATATCGGGTATCTGTGTTGAGACTCGGCGGAGTCTCGTTGTTGTCATTGTAACTGATGCTTCCTAGTTTAATATGGACACTTCCATCGGCATTGGTCATTCTTCTCAACCAATCCAATTCCCACTTCACCTCATCGATGACATCGGCTACCCCATTTCCTGATTCTGGTATATTCCAGTTGTCACCAAATGCATCCTTGTTTTCCTGATAAGCATACAACAGTGTATGTATTGACTCCTTGGCAAATGTCACGTACTTGTTGTAATCACCTGCATCATACCATCCTCCGGATAAGTCTTTTTCTAGGGATGCATCGTTCTGTGCATTTACATATCGAGCTTGCTTGTCTTGCTCGAAACTGGTAAAGTCTAACCACTTACCTCCTGCATATTGGGCAGGCTTAGTAGAATTGCATCTATTGTAGTAAAACATTCTTCCTGCAGCGATGAGTATGTTGTCATAGATGTCTTCTGAAATAGTGAAAGTGTGTGATTTTACATTATTGTCTACATCTAAGATGTAGTATTCCCCAGGAGTGGAGAGAGCTGAAAAATCAAACCACCACCCTCTGTCTCCAGATTGTGGATCTATCTGTCCACCATTCCATGATACAGGGGAACCGGAAAGATACTCTGTTCCATTGCTTGATCCTATAATTTTATAAGTGGTCCCTGGTGTAAAGAATAGGGATGCATTGTAGCCTTGCTGAGGGTCAGAAATTACGGCAAACTTGGTAGCAGTAGGAAGATAACCAAACTGATCAATGTGTATCCGTTCTGTTACAGTCTGTCCAAAAAGATCCATCGATGAAATAGAAAGAATGGATAAGATGGCTATAATTAATACTGGATTGATAATCGATTTATTCATAAGGAGAATCTGTGTTATGGTTATAAGTAGTAACGGAGATCTTTAATCTTACCCTACCTCTTGAAGGAATAAATGTCATATTCTGTGAATTAATCCGCCTTTAAGAAGAAGACTAATCGTTACCTTTATAGCTATGAGTCTATGTGATCCATTGGTTTTTAAATCCGTATTTGAAGAGCTAAACACTGCCGTGCAGCGGTTCTTGTTGAGCAAGGGCATATCCCTAGAGGATGCAGTAGACCATACCCAAGAATCTTTTCTTAAGCTGTGGAAGAACTGTAGTTCTGTGCCGAGAGAAAAAGCGAAGTCATACTTGTACAAGGTAGGTAATAACTTGATTATTGACGGTTACCGTAGAACCAAAACTAGCTTGCAATGGAAGTCCAGACAGAAAGAACGGGTAGAAAAAATAGATGGTCAATATGAATTAGAAATGAGCGAATTTAAGAACCGATTGCAAGATGCGATAGATACGATGAGTCGAGGCAGTAGAGAAGTTTTTATGATGAGTAGGTTTAATGATATGAAGTACAGTGAAATTGCTGCAGCATTAGACATCAGTGTTAAAGCAGTAGAAAAAAGAATGCATGGAGCTTTAAAACATCTTCATGATAAAAGTATTTTAAAAAAAGGGTAGGGTAAGCCTTAAATTTGCCGTTAGAATATAGAATGCAAGAAGAGGAAGAAAACATATTAGCCAGATGGTTACAGGGAGACATTTCCCTTGAGGAGAAAAAGAAGCTTGAGGAAACCTATGACTTAGAAAGCTTAGAAGCGGTTCTCAAGAAACAAGGTGAACTGGAGTTGACTACTGTTTCTACTTCTGTTATGTGGGAGACTATAGAAGAGAAGATGACAGATAAGTCAACGGTAAATCGTTCTTCTAAATGGAAGCTGATAATAGGGTTGATCGGCGGACTGTTATTATTGGCCCTGGTTTTATGGAAGTGGGGATCACAAGGTGAAGAAAGGATCAAAGCAGAAGGTGAAATTGAAAGATTGCACTTCGCAGATAACACAGAAATTGATATTGTTCCAGGATCTGAGTTAAGTTATGATAAAAGCAATAACCTAGAAGAAAGATTATTCCACTTGAAAGGTCAGGCCTTCTTTAATGTTCCTACTCCCGGACCGTTCACCGTGATAACAAGTAGAGCAAGAGTAGAAGTAATGGGAACACAATTCGATGTGTGGGAAGTGAATAGCGATGAGACATATGTTCGCTGTTTCGAAGGAAGTGTACGCGTGAGTGGTGAAGGTGGAAGTGTAGAATTAAATCCGATGGAGCAGGTTTTACTTACTTCTGATTCAATAGGTGAAGTGAGGAAGACCACTGAAAGTGAACCTCTATGGATGAATGGCACAAAGCGATATGAGCGGGTGAAACTTAAAGATGTAGTCCATGACCTTGCTTGTTTTTATCCTTACTCATTTCCAGAAATTGAGAACAACAGTGTATTTAATGGCGTTCTGCCTCTAAAAGACATAGAAAAAGCACTAGATTACTTAAGTGTTGCAACGGGTAAAACATATCGATTGGAAAATCAGAAAGTGGTTGTGGAGTAGGATACTACTCGTCTTATGTATGGTTCTTCATACGCTTGTCGCCACTTGTCAGAATCAACCTAACCATATTTCTTTCTATGATGCTACTATTCTCGAGGTTATAAAGCAATTAGAAGAAGCGGCAGGTATAAAATTCAATTTTATTGAAGAGAACCTACCGATAGAGAAGCTTACTTTCTCCATTGATATTGATCGTGAAATGATGAATGTCCTGAGTGATGTGATAAATAGAAAGATTATTGAATTAGAGGAAAATCTATATGGAATTACCCAGAAAGATCGCCATTCATCTCCTGTTATTCCGACTCTCTCAGGCATTGTTTTAGACGAATTTAATGGGCCTATGGTAGGTTGTAATATCTGGATTCCTGCTCTGAAAAGAGGAACTGCCTCTAAACAAGATGGGCGTTTTGATATTCCTGGACATATAGCCCAGAATGAAACAATAGAAATAAGTTTTCTAGGGTATCAAGAAGTGGAAATCTCATATGCCGATCTTGCTCAGAATGAATTTACTATACGACTTGTTGAAAAAGCTCAGCACCTAGGGGATATAATAATTACAGATAGCAAAGCAGTTAGCAGTGGAACAAGCACGCAATTACTTGGAAAGGAATCCATAGACAATAGTGTCCAGGTAGATAAGGATATCCTGAGGACAGCACAGATTGTTCCTGGTGTATACAGTGCAAGTGAATCTATCAGTGATATTCAGATTCGAGGAGGATCACCTGATCATGTAGGATTCCAGTGGAACAACATTCAATTGTATCAACCCAGTTTGTTTTATGGACGTATAAGTTCAGTCAATCCCTTCATGACCAATGAAATTATTGTCAATAAATCTCAATCTGACGCCGCAGAATCAGGCATGCTTTCCGGTACTATAAAAATGAATAGTCAACCTGAATCGATACAGAAGACTTCTCTTGATATTCAGCAGAACCTTATTTTTAGCAACATAGGATTAAAGACACAATTGCTAGGAGGTAAATTGAAAATACAGTCTGCTTATAGACGAAGTATTACAGGGTTCTGGAAATCTCCACTGTATGATCAATATTTCAATAATATTTTTCAACGAGGAAGATTAGACGATATTGAATACTATACAGCGTTTTATGAGACAGAAGAGTTTGTGGATATAAATACAGATTTCTCGTTTTATGACTTCTCTACATCTGCAACTTTAAATATAGACCCTGTTACGCGGTTGAAAATAGATTATCTAGACATAGGAAATCGATTTACAATGATTTTGGAGGATATATGGAAGGATTTCGATGAAGAAGATAATCTTAATATTTCTACCCGCGGATATAATGTTGACCTGAGCAGGTACTTCGGATCTAAGTTTAAAACATCTATTAATTTCAGCCAGACAGATTATAACTATGTATATAAGTTCTTAGAAGACAATATGGATGAAAATGCTGGGAGTAGAGATTCAGACAATCAGGTTAATTACAACAAGTGGACATGGGGTAATGAGCTGCATTATAGGTACGCTCAATTTAATTTTGGTTTTCAATATCAATCTTGGTCGGCTAAATTTATAGATAGGACATCAGTTTCTACAGACTATCAATTCTTCGTAGACTTTCTGGGAGAGACAGATGAAACGGCCTGGTTCGGTTCAGGAAGATTTTATGTTAGTAATTACATAGACCTATCTCTTGCAGCTAGGTGGTCTAATTATTCTGATGCCCTCAATAATGAAAAATTCTTTGAACCTAGAGTACATCTCGCTGTGAAACCTACAAGTAATCTCAACTTCTTCGCAACGTATGGAGAGAACCATCAGCCGTTGACCAGAAGAGCATTTGAGACAACCTTACAGGCAGAAAATGGGATATGGTATCTAGCGGATGAGAGCCCAGATGCCCGAGAGTTCGTATACATAGTCAGAGGGAAGCAATCTGAAATCGGAATGAACATTCGATACCCTTCGTGGTGGTTTTCTATGAGTGCTTACGATAAATACATCAACAATGCCTGGACGGCTTCGTTAGATTTTATAGTGGAAGAAGACCCATTCGAGTTTACGGATATAAGTGTAAGGGGAATAGAAGTAGGTATTGGATATGTTTTAGGCTCAGGTGCTATAAGCCTTACCTATGATTATATAGACGAAAAATTGGCAACAGAATTTAGCAAGACACAAGTACCCAGCCCGCTGACTCAGCCTCATCGACTTGGAATATACGGTCAGTATAGTACAGGTTCTTTTTTGTTTACTTCAGAATTTAAAGCTGCCACTGGTCGCTTGTTCTCTACACCATTAGAACTGGTTATCGGAGAAAATGAAGAAGGAGAGGTATTCTATGATGTAGTCTATGATGGCCTTTTGTCACAGAGAATAGAGCCATATGTTTCATTAGATCTTGGGGTTAAGTATTCGTATTATTATGGGAAAAAAGGTTCGAGAAAAATTCAATTAGGACTGCAACTTCTAAATGTCCTCAATAGAAATAACATATTGAAAAATCAAATCGGAATAAACTATCGATTAGATCCGGTCGAACTATCCCTATTAAGAAGACGAGGAATTCCTAGGAGTCTCAATGTAGATGTTTTGTTCTCGTTTTAGCCATAGTAAGCAGAATTCCTATACTAGTTCTCGTCTTAATTGCATAAGCCATTATCCAAAATCTCTTGTTCTGTACATAGTGGACCATTATTGGATATGAATGTTACATTTTGTTCAATTCCATTTTCTGAGCACAGGGGAGGATTGCTGCATAACACTGGAAAGAAAATACAGCATTCATTCAAGCTAGGATTGTCTTGTACTTGTAGGTAAAGGCCTAGTGAAGTTAAGGAGCTAAAGCCTTCAATTTTGTTTAATTGGGTGTTGTTCATTATGGAAACATAATGATCAAGAGAATGTACGGATTGAAAACCATTTATAGATAGTAAGTTTATGTTGTTATATATTGATATTGAATTGAAATCATCAAGAGAATTAAACCCACCCAGTTTTAGCAATCCCTTGTTATTATTAATAGACACGCCTCCTTTCTGGTTAGGCGCGATATCATTTTTACTTGTTGGGAAAAACTGAGTGTTATTAAAGGCATCGGTAATAAACTTGAGTCTTGATGTATTGCTGATCCTTATAAATCCATGCATTTTATTGACACCGGAGAGCGCTTCTATATTGTTGAGTTTGTTTCCTTCTATATAGATGCGACCAATAGGCCCTAAACTTCCTATTGATTCAATTCCCTCTAGTCCATCCAGGGTAGTCAAGGCAGGTGAACTTATGTTTAACCCACTTCCTATAAATTCTACATGTTGTAGAGGTGTTAAGTCTGTGATTTCTATATGTATACCAGTTCTTCTTAGAATAAATAAGTTGCCAAGGATTACACTACAATTTAATTGAGCGAAATCATCAACATCGGTTTGAGTTCGTAAAATTACGTCTTTTCTATCGTTAGCATTGGGATACCCTTGGCAGACATTGGCTCTGAAATTCATCTGGTTTCCTCTGCGTATGGCTTTGGCTTGGATCTTTCTTATCTGATCCATGGTTACTTCTTCACCTAGATTCCTGAGGTCTTCAGCGAGGTCTAGTCGGATAGCTTCTGGGTGGAGATTCCACCACTCGGAATCAAGAATGCTCTGATTTAGATGATCGAAATCTGATGATGTTACTTCTATGTCATTGCTTCTTATTTCTTCCTGAAACGATATGCTTTCTTCTTGATGGCAAGAAAAAATTCCTATAACTATAATACACACCCATAGTCTATAGTAATTCATATTTAAGTTGTTATTGTTTTTTAAATCAATTCTGATACAAGGGTAGGGCTATCTTGATCTATACTTTTCACATATGATTGAGGGGGTGTTGTTGTGGTGTGAGTGGTGGAGATTCTCTATTGAATGGTTATAAGTGGGAAATGGATAATTTTTAATCGGTTACCTCATTCGTGTTTCCTGAAGATGATAATAGTGTATTTTCGTGTGTCATCTGCAATAATCTAAATGCAGTCAGTATGGAAGAAACCAAATCTAAAAATTGGAAAAGTTATTTCTTAGAATTTTTGATGTTATTTCTTGCGGTTTCGCTGGGATTCATGGCAGACAATTACAGAGAAAATCTGTCTGATAAATCAAAAGAGAAAGGTTACATAATCTCTATGATAGAAGATGTAGAAAAAGATAAACTCAATATTCTAGAGGTTCTTAAATTCAATAAACGAAGAAGTGAGCACCTGGATTCATTAGGGACAATCTGTATGAATTATAATCCTACAGAAAAGAACAATCTAGAACTGTATAAATACCTTCCCATCATATTGTACAAACCAGATTTTATAGACCCTACAGAATTAACCATGCATCAATTAAAGAATGCCGGTGGAATGAGGTTGATAAAAAATAAAGAGGCAATAAATGAAATTGTTTTATACGACTCTAAGATTAAAAAGATTGAGAATCAGCAGATTTACTATGAAAACTATCACCACAATTCTATAGATGTAGGAACTAAAATTTTTAATCTATACAAGGTGAGATCATATATGTATGAAAAGACCGATGGTTATAACCCTACAAGTTTTCAATTCATAAGTAATGATGAATCGCTTTTAAGTGAATTCGGAAATAATGTCTTGATGTATAAAGGCATTGTTGTATACTATGTCATCCTTGTAAAGGAAATGGAAAAACAAGCAGACAATTTAATTCAGACCTTGAAAAGGGAATATAGGTTGAAATAAATGAGGAGTGATTGATAAGTTCCAGCCGCCATCGAAGTAATTATAAAATAGACAGGGTAACCTTGATAGTCATTGAAAATATTTAAAGTAGAAATGTCCGCGCGAACTTCTACTAAATGAAGTCAGTTTTCATATTGCTGAAAATAAAAAGATGCTTGCGTTTAAGCAAGCATCTTTTATTTTTAATAGTTATAATTATGGACAAGCACCCCCAGAAATTATACCTGCTTCATCACACCCTGGGGCATT
>CALIQO010000067.1 GCA_938044055.1 uncultured Saprospiraceae bacterium | reverse complement strand
TGTACCAGCGTACTAAATGGTCTGTCGAAACCTTGCTCCATAAGTAAGCCCATTATGAATGCTCCCCAGGCGTTAAATGGAATTATTATACAAGAAGGAGACGAACCAGAGTCAGTTATATATGCCAGCTTTTCTCTACTTATTTTCAACTTATCGAAGACAGGACGGTACAGCGCTCCTACCGTCAGAACAGATATATTAGACTCTACGAAAATGGCAACACTTGTAACCCAGGCCATCAGCTGAACCCTTATCTTGCCCCCGTCTTCACCATAATTGTTGATGCGTTTTTCAAGCCATGCAATAAAACCATTGACACCTCCAGACTTCTGGATAAACAGAAGTAAAGCTCCTATCAATCCACTAAACAATATTGTTCTGGTATTGCCATCGTCCTTAAAGACATCCACTAGCCCTTGGATGGTGTTCATCGTTCCTGTAAAAACATTTCCGCCTGAGATTACAACCCATCCTCCCCATATCCCTACAATAAGAGAGAGATATACTTGCTTCGTCTT
The DNA here is from genome assembly GCA_938044055.1 of uncultured Saprospiraceae bacterium. Taxonomy (GTDB): domain Bacteria; phylum Bacteroidota; class Bacteroidia; order Chitinophagales; family Saprospiraceae; genus JABDLO01. The sequence continues at coordinate 4,668 of CALIQO010000067.1, read as the reverse complement.
GATAGCCAGTAGGATGGCTGCAACAGGAGGAATTAAAGACCAGATACCGTAGTGTTCCATACGCTCAAGGTACACAATATGAAGCACCTGTTCACTTGATCATTCTAGTAAATTCTAGCGGGAGCATATCTGCAACACCTTTTTGTGCCAGATAGCCATATTGAGCGATGTGCTCTGGATTAAGAATCACTCCGTCTCTATTAAACTTTACTTTTCTGGATCGAGAAAATAAAAAGCTTGTAGCATACCGGGCACTCGTAGCAACATTATTCTGAGATTGCATGGCCATTTCAGCTTCTGCTGGATGCGCAATAGCAGAAGTATTGGTCCTTGATCGTCTCTGTTTATATTTAATCGACTTGTCTTCTATGGCCATAAAGCGAGAGACCTTCATTTCATATATCTCATTCTGAATGGAAATAAAATCTTGGATATTAATCTTCTGCACTGCTTCGAACTTCTGTTGATTATTTAATCTAGCAACAGTAAATGAGAGATCTGAATCAAGTGAATTAGAAGCACAATCTTTTAGTATTTTAGTGAGGCTAGACTTAAATGTTTTCAACCTTCTATCATCCCACTTCTTCTGCTGCTTCTTTTTGGTAGTCGGGTAATTAGAAAACAAGGGTTTTCCTTTATACCGGACCAAGCCAGATGGATCTAGAATAAACTCTTCTAACAAAAACTGAATTTTATATCCCAGTCGCTCATTATCAACCCGTATTAAATCTGATGCTGTGGCAATGAGCTTCCCGCTTCCATCTTCTTTAAACAAGACAACTTCTGGATTTAAAATCTTTGCCTTCTTACCATTATCCGATGTTCCTAGAAATGCCGCACTAAATCTTTTAAGCCACTTTTTCCTTTTACCAGATTTCTTCTCAGAAATTAAGACTTCATCTATTACTTCATTCCTCTTAACTAGAACAATGCTATCTTGATTTATAAAACCTGAAATAGATATTTCTGCAGACTGGTAACTTATATGCGAAACGATCCATTTGCCTTGAGCACCTATCAACGTATCAATGGTAAATCTACCAGCCTTATCTGTAATTGAAAATAAAGAAGAACCTTCCTGAAAAACAAGAACACCCTCGATGGGATTCTCATCTTCTTGAATCACCGTCCCACTCAACTGAGCAAGCCCTGCATTTCCGAGCACCACGATAAAAAGCCATATTAAAACCCTTCTTAACATAAAGACTAAAATACAGGAATTGATTTTATTACCCATAATCATTTCTAGAAAGAATGGTCTGCAGAGTAGGATGCCGACAATTATAAGAGGACAAGTTCGCCTGAAGAAGCCGACTTATAGATTGCTTCTACAATACGTATATCTCGCATACCTTCCTCCCCAGGAACCATCACAGGTGTATTATTTACAATTGCTAGTGAATCATCATCCATCTGCCTAGCCTGCTGGTTCTGCGGATCAACTGATAAGACTATTCCATCACTTGCAGCCCCGGCAACTCCTCCATAAGACTGAAATGGATCCAAGTGATAACTTCCATTTTCTGCCTCTACCTCTAGCCTATTCCAGTTGTTGCCAAAACTTGTTCTACAAGTCGCAATAGACCCATCTTTAAAATTCAGTTCGCAGTATGTAGTTTCATCAACTTCTGTAAATATCTCAGGGCGACTATTTTCATGCCAAGCCATTACACTTATAGGTTCAGCCCCTTTAGCATACCGAGCTCCATTCAATACATACACACCCATATCGTACATCGCTCCTCCTCCCATATTTTTCTTAAGCTTCCAGTGGTCGGTTCTAGAATCATAATAACCCGCTTCAGCATTCACTTCATTGATTTTACCATATGGAAGTTCATCTGCCCATTGTATTATCTGCTGCGTATTTTTCTCATGTTGCATTCTATAACCGATGGAAAGAGTTACATTATTTTTATTACAAGCATCTATAATCGATTGACATTCTGCCTCTGTCCGAGCCATCGGTTTTTCACACCATACATGCTTTCCCGTCTCCGCAGCTTTTATAGCATACTCAGCATGCAATCCTGTAGGAAGGACAATATAAATCACATCGATGTCATCATTGTCGGCTATCTGGTTCATGTTGTCATAGTTATATACATTATCATCTGGAATGTCATATTTTTCTTGCCACACTGGAATCTTTTCTGGGCTTCCCGTTACAATTCCTGCCAATCGACAATGTTGCGTAAGCTGGAGGGCAGGCGCAAGTAGATCTGTTGAATAATAACCTAGACCTACCAGGGCCACTCCTAGTTTTTTCTGGGTAGCTTTACTCTTTTTAGAATTACAATTCAATAGAGATCCGCTTAAAAGCAAACTACTGGATTTAAGGAAAATTCTTCTTTTCATAATCTTGATGGATAGATGTATAATGATGAAGTTACAATTAATATCTATTCTTGCAATATGAAAAAATCTAAGGATAAAGACAAGCCCACCATTCTTATTGCTTTTCACAAGCCTTACAATTGCTTGTCACAGTTTACACGCGAGAAAGCAGATCATATAACCCTGGCAGATTTCTTACCCGATATCAATAAAGACATTTACCCGATCGGAAGATTGGATCGAGATAGCGAAGGGTTATTGCTTCTTACCAATGATGGATCTTTATCTCACCGTATCCTCGATCCTAAGCACAAGTCCCTGAAGACTTACTGGGTACAGGTAGAAGGCAATCCCACAAGTGAAGCCATCAATGAGCTTTCCAGAGGTGTAGAAATAAGGATAAAAAAGAAAAGGCATACCACCAGACCATGTACTGTTAAACCCATTCCACATCCAGATGTAGGAGAAAGAAATCCTCCGATTAGGCACAGGACGCAGATTCCTACATCCTGGCTTTCACTTACCATAACAGAAGGTAAGAATCGACAAGTCAGAAGAATGTGTGCGGCTGTAGGTTTTCCTGTATTGAGATTAATCCGAGTAAGTATCGGTAAGGTAAAGTTAGAAGGGATTGCTCAAGGCAAATGGAAAAAGATCGCTGAAAACAAAGTGTAATTATCTGTAATAGCCACGTATAGATTTCCACCGCATACTAAGTACCCCGACAATGGCTTCTTTAATGATATTAGAACTCATTTTCGACTTTCCACGGATACGGTCTGTAAAAGTGATAGGCACTTCCTTCAATGTGAAACCCTTTAGGTGACTGTAGTATTTCATCTCTATCTGAAAAGCATATCCGATAAATTTAATCTTATCGAAATCAAGAGCTGAAAGCACCTTACTGCTGTAACATTTAAATCCAGCTGTAGGATCTTTTACTTTCATCCAGGTAATGATTCTTACATACATTGACGCTCCGAATGACAATATCAATCGATCTTTGGGCCAGTTCTGTATGCCTCCATCATCAACATATCTAGATCCGATGGCAACATCTGCACCTGACTTACACGCTGCTAGCAACCTGTCTAGATCTGCAGGATTGTGACTAAAATCAGCATCCATTTCGAAAATGTAATCATAGCCTCTCTCTAACCCGAATATAAATCCCGCAATATAGGCTGTGCCCAGGCCCAGCTTACCCTCGCGCTGGATCAAGTGCAGTCTCTCTCCATACGATTTCTGCAACTCTATAACTTTCTCTCCAGTTCCATCGGGAGAACCATCGTCAACAATCAATACATGGTATCCTACTTCGCGAGAAAGCACAGCTTCTATTACAAGCGCTACATTCTCAATTTCATTGTACGTAGGTATGATGACTAGATACTTAGACACAGCTTCCATTTACTTAAGACATAAATGTAGTTATTTTAATGCCTCTATCTCGATATAAAGAATTAATATTTTTAGATTAGTCTACCTGACTGATAAGAATCGATCATCTTATATATCTTGTCGAATACATCTTCTACACCTGGCTTGGTAAAATAATCTCCATCCGAACCAAATGGTGGCCTGTGCGCATGGGCAGTCAGCGTCTGCGGATCGCAATCAAGGTAATTATAGGCTCCTTGCTTCTCCAGCACTTCTTGCATCATAAAGCCAGTCGCTCCTCCTGGAACATCCTCGTCAAAGAACAAGATCTTATTCGTTTTCTTAATAGAAGAAAGAATGATGTGCTCTAGGTCGAATGGTAGTAAGGTCTGCACATCGATAACTTCTACTTGAATTCCGGCTTTGGCTAAGAGATCAGCTGCATTAACAGCAATTCTTACACAAGAACCGTAAGTAACTAAAGTCACATCACTGCCTTCTACCAGCACTTCTGGCATTCCGACAGGAACGGTAAACTCAGATATATTATCCGGTAGCATTTCTTTCAATCGGTATCCATTCAAGCTTTCAATAACCAAGGCTGGGTCATCTGACTTCATCAAGGTATTGTAGATTCCAGCTGCCTGCACCATGTTTCTAGGACAGGCGATTACCATTCCACGTAGAGAATTGACAATCATACCCAGGGGTGATCCACTGTGCCATATACCTTCTAATCTGTGCCCCCTTGATCTTACGATGCAGGTAGACCTCTGATTGTTGGCAGAGCGATATCTCAAGCAAGCCAGATCATCTGTAAGTGCCGACATAGCGTAAACTAAATAATCTAGATATTGAATTTCAGCAATGGGCCTGAATCCACGAATACCTAATCCGATTCCTTGGCCGATGATACTCCACTCTCTGATTCCAGCATCGAAAACCCGCTCC
>CALIQO010000066.1 GCA_938044055.1 uncultured Saprospiraceae bacterium | reverse complement strand
GTAAGTTTTCTATTGTAATGTCACCTAACAACTGAAGCCTATCTCTTGTATCTGTGTATGTCTGCTGGGCAGGAAGAGTTGCGCAATAGAAGATGATTATTATTAAATTAATATATTTCATAGTTGTGTTATTTAATTTATCACAATGATATTTTGATTGAACATAATTAGCTGTTAATAGAATGGCAATGGCTTGTTAACGTTCTAGCAATAAATTGTTAATACAATCTCTTACCTTTCCGCCCATGATCCGTAAAATCGCAGATACGTATATTAAGTCATTCTCGGGATTGTCCCGAGAAGTATGGCTTCTTGCCGTAGTTATGCTTATCAACCGATCTGGTATGATGGTACTGCCATTTATCACCTTGTATGTGAGCGATGAACTCGAAATGGGAATAATAAGAGCAGGTTATATTGCGTCAGCATTTGGGGTAGGATCTCTTACGGGTTCCTTACTAGGTGGATACCTCAGTGATCGGATAGGAACGTATAAAGTCATTCTTATGGCTTTAGTTCTAGGAGGAATAGGTTTTATGGTATTGAGTCAGATCAGTGGATTCTATGGATTGCTTATAGGAACATTTCTGGTTGTAACAATTACCGATGCGGCTAGGCCAGCCACTATGACAGCTGTAGCCCTATATAGTACAGAAGAAGCGAAGACAAGATCAATATCCTTGATCAGACTGGCTATAAACCTCGGTATAAGCATAGGCCCTGCAGTTGCGGGACTGCTGGCTTCAAGCGTAGGCTACTTCTGGTTGTTTATGGGAGACGGCCTGACATGCATCCTAGCAGGTGTATTTTTCTGGATTATGCTTTCTCCTAAGAATGTCAAAACTAAAGCCGCAACCTTGAAATCTGCAGAAAATGACACACCTCAAGAAAGTGTATATAGAGATGGTTACTTCATTCTATACCTATTTCTATTCATGATAGGTCTCATTTCTTTTTTCCAGATTCTATCTACAGCACCTCTTTTCCTTGAAAATGAACTAGGCCTTACTAAGACACAGATAGGGCTGTTCTTCACAGCCAATGGGTTGCTGATCTTCTTGTTCGAAATGCCTATTGTCTATACCTTAGAAAGAATCAAGAATGCCATGTTGTGGGTTGTTGTGGGAGGAGTAATGATTGCAGCTTCTTATTACATCTTAAGCATATTGGGGCCTGTATGGCTGATTGTCACCTTGTATACCTTGCTTATATCATTCGGAGAAATATTAAATTTCCCATTCAGTAATGCCATTGCCTTGTCTAGAGGTAAAGGAAAAAAACTGGGTCAATTTATGGGATTGTATTCTATGACATTCAGCCTCAGCCTTATCCTGGCTCCCATCATAGGCACTTACCTCATTGAGCACAGCTCTTACAAGATGGCCTGGAAGGTACTATCTGTTATCTCTATGGTGAGCATGATCGGCTTATACTTTATGAGACACAAGGTCAATCAAGAAGCCATTATCGATTCCTAAAAGTCAAATGCTTTTTTCACCTTACTGACATAGTCGAGTTTCTCCCAAGTAAATGTTTCAACTTTCAGGGTCTTGCTGTTACCACTTCCATCGATGAAGGATACTTCTTTCTTTTCTGGCTCCCTTCCCATGTGACCATAGGCAGCACTATCAGAATATATAGGGCTTCTGAGTTTCAATCTTTTCTCGATGGCATAAGGCCTCATATCGAAGATCTCATACACTTTATCTGCAATCTCACCATCCGTCATGTCTACATGTGAGGTACCATAAGAATTGATGTATATATTCGTAGGTTCTGCTACGCCTATGGCATAAGAAACCTGGACCAGCACTTCTTCACACACACCTGCCGCAACTAGGTTCTTAGCAATGTGTCTCGTAGCATATGCAGCAGATCTATCTACCTTACTAGGATCTTTTCCAGAAAATGCACCACCACCATGGGCACCTTTTCCACCATAAGTATCCACAATAATCTTACGACCCGTCAATCCAGTATCTCCGTGAGGCCCACCGATCACGAATTTTCCTGTAGGATTGATGTGATAGGTAATATCTTTATTGAATAACTTCTTAAGCGAAGCTTTAAGCTTCCGCTTTACTTGTGGGATAACAATGTTGATTACATCTTCCTTAATCTGCTTCAACATCTTTTCGTCCTTATCGAAGTCATCGTGTTGTGTAGAAACCACGATGCTGTCTATTCTTATGGGCTTATTATTGTCGTCATATTCTATGGTTACTTGAGACTTAGAATCTGGTCTCAGGTAAGTCATCTTCTTCCCTTTCTTTCTTATATCAGCCAGGACTTGCAATATTTTATGGGAAAGATCTAGTGCCAGTGGCATGTAATTCTCAGTCTCTGAAGTTGCATACCCAAACATCATTCCCTGATCGCCTGCTCCTTGTTCTTCTTTCGTGGCTCTATCTACTCCCTGATTTATCTCAGGAGATTGCTCATGAATAGAGGAGAATACACCACAAGAGTTAGCCTCAAACATATATTCACTTCTCGTATACCCTATTTTCTTGATCACATCTCTGGCTATCTGCTGTACATCCAGGTAGGTTTTAGATTTTACTTCACCGGCGAGTACTACTTGTCCTGTTGTAACAAGCGTTTCACAAGCAACCTTCGAGTTTTTATCGAATGCTAAGAAGTGATCTACTAAGGCATCTGAGATCTGATCTGCAACTTTATCTGGATGTCCTTCTGATACGGACTCTGAGGTAAATAAGTAGGGCATAAAAATTGTATTGTTAAAATGGATATATGTTAATTAATGTGACTTGGCATTATATATTAGGTCGCAAAAGTACATATTCAGGTTAAAAAGAAGTCTCTTTCCTAAAAAAAAGATAACTCTCTCATATATAAAAGCAAAAATGTTGTTTATTAGATTATTCAAGAAAAAATGTCACCCATGAAACACTTAGTATTGTTAATTTTGTTTTCGGTATTGTTGTTAAACCAAGGAATCAGTCAGTGTGCAGATGATCTGTCGATAGATAACGTTGATGTTGTTTGTAATGGAGATGGCACTTCGACTGTTACAGTTAAGGTTTCTATTCTATTTGGCAACGGAAATAATTCTGCTGCACTTACATATGATATTGGCGGCACTATTACAACTCCTGTCATTTATGAAGATGATGCAGGTGATATATCTTGCCAGACAGATATCTTTACTGTTCCTACTTGTGATGCGTTCACAATTACTCTTACTGCCTGGACGAATCCAGCAGCTTCAGGATCAACATGTTCCACCCCTATTCCACCTACAGTTAATGTCCCAGCACCAGTAACCTATGGTTATGTGAAAATCGAACAAAGCTCTCAAGGTCATACCCTTTTATGGTCAACAGAATCAGAAGTTAATAATGACCGATTTGAAATAGAAAGATCCTTAGATGGTCAAGTATTTTCAAAAATTGCAGAGATTTCTGGACACGGTAACACATATGAAACAATTCATTATTCATATACAGACGATGAACCATTAAATGCTTCTTTTAATACGAGAGGCACCATTTATTACAGACTTAAGCAGGTCGATTATGATGAAACTTACGAATATAGCATCGTATTGACAACCATAACTGTCCCTACACAAGAATTAAAACTCTTAAGCAACCTCACGGATGGAAGCCTATGGTTAAATTCTGGAGCTGATACAGATATAGTAATTTATTCCTTTAATGGAAGAAGAGT
>CALIQO010000065.1 GCA_938044055.1 uncultured Saprospiraceae bacterium | reverse complement strand
TTTATGATTAAATAAACTTGTTTTATCCTTTGTAATATACCAATCGGTATATCCTAATGCAAAAAAAAATATTATATCCTTAAATCATTAATTCTCTTTTCAACTCTATCAAGTGCATTATCAAGATGAACCCTATTATTTAGTATCATAGTAAGATATAATCCACCGTCGATCTGACAATAAATCTCACTAGCTAGTGTATTACTATCAACATTCTTGGTAATTTCAGAAGCTTGCTTTCCGTCGCTAATTATCTTAGTTAGGCTGGCTAATATTTTTTCGGTAATTCTTGTTACTTCATCCATAAGAGCTGGATGTATATGTAAGCTATCAAGTCCTTTGCACATGATCGGACATCCTCCATACTCCTTAGTCCTCTGGAGATGGTTTCTATAGAATGATACTATGGTTTGAAGCTTATCAGCATGATTGTCAACATCATTTATAGCACCACCCATCGCTACCAATATCTTGCGGATTATATATTGAAATGACTTTAAAGATAAATCTTCCTTATCCTTAAAATTCCCATAGATCGCTCCCTTAGTAAGCCCTGTGGCGGATGTTATATCAGACATACTCGTCCCATGGTAACCCTTCTTATTAAATATAGGCGCTACTTTTTTTAGTATGTACTTCGATGTTTCTTCTGATTTACCCACACTCAAATATACAATTTTATACCATTCGGTATATTATTGTTCAATATATTTTTTCTGAATCATACAATCTTCTCATACAGAAAATATACACTTTGCAGCCCCCATTAAAAAAAGGGAACAATCTTTATCAGAATGTTCCCCCATTGTTAAACTATATAAATATTACTATTTCAAAGATATATTATTAAAGCCAAGCGATCCAGTTTAAAAAGATTAATACCCTTAATTAATCTACTAAAGCCCATTAATATTAAACATAAAGAACTGATATATACGCAGATAGCCAATATGTCCGCTAGAACAACTAGATCGATTTTTCAGGCGTAAGTCAGAAGCAGATAAGTGATTTTTTTTTGATTCTCCTATTATAGTTTTCTGTACACATAATGCGACAACATTACAGAAAAAAGATTACACTTGCAGATAACTTCATTTGCATAAGCGGTATAAACGTATATTCTATGATAGCTTATACAGCATTGTCAACAGATAGATGTCTTATTTTTGTTTTTTCTATGAAACAGGTAATGGATATGTAGCTGTGACAAATGGCAGTAACGGAAGGGACTCAATCATACTACTTGTAAATTTTTCTGCAACCCAGGCAAAGTTATAATTCCGATATATTTTATAACTTCGAAATAGCGCACAAGAAGCTTATAAGAAAATACGGAGATATACTAACGAATACGCGGTTGTATAATAGTTACAAGCCATTATGAGAGAAAACGCCACAAAGAAACTAATTCAATTTTTAAGAACATCCATTTCATTTACTATCAAGGAATTAGATGAGTTTTTATCATTACTCGATTATCAAGAGGTTCAGAAAAATAGTCACTTGATTGCTTCAGGAAAGACGTGTAATAAAATATATTTTCTTTCCGGTGGTTATGTTAAATACCAATTAAATCATGGTACGCTAAGAAAGGTTATTCACATAGCTGGCAATGGCGTTTTTGTATCTGATTTTTTTAGCTATTATTCCGATTACCCTGCAATTACTGACATTTATACCATCACAGATTCTCAACTTTTTGTAGCATCAAAAAAAGACTTAGAAAAGTTATATAATGAAAACATAGTATGGGCTAATTTCTGAAGAAAAATGTCAGAGAATGCAGTTGTTCATCAGATAATGGAAAGTCAAAAACTTGATCAGCATTATTAAGAAACTCCCGTTTCCAATTAGTGATCTGTTGAGGATGGATCTCATAACGCTGAGCCAACTCAGCCAATGTGCTTTTCTCTTTTAGTGCTTCTAAGACAACTTTGGTCTTAAATTTTGATGTGTACTTTCTTCTGCTCATAACAGTAAATTTAATAGTTTGTAATCAAACTAAACTCACTGTCCTATTTTTGGGGGTATGATCAAAGGGTAACTGAATAAATAAGCTTAACGAATGGATTAATTCTAGTGATGCTACTTTACCATCATTGATTGGGTGTACATAAGTAATACTATAAAAGAAATGGTTTAATTCTAGATCGAGAGTTTAACAAGAAACATCAACAGAATGATAGAATTGAATCAGCTCCATAACGCACCACCCTACTCTTTGATTACAACACCGCTGAAAAATGATTTTATCATTTTTCTTTTAGATCTAGATATCGGGATGACTTTTCCTGTCCTTAGCGTAATTTCTCTTTTGGAATAGTTGATTTTTTCAATGTGATCTACATTTACATAATATGACCTGTGAGGCCGAATAAACTTATCATCTGTCAATTGATCATCAAAATAACTTAGTGTTTTTGAAGCCAGTACATACTTGTGTTTATAGTAAATAAACGAGTAATTGCTACTGGCATGCATATGCGAGATTTCAGACAAATCAATCAGATAAGTTGATTCCTTGCATGCTACTTTCAGCTGTCCTAGTGTTCTGTCAATTATCATATTCGTAGTTTTTCATTTTAGAATTATATCATATGCATTCTCATATTGAAATGTCTCCATCTTTACTGCCCATCATACTCAAGTACAAAACCTATGATATGCAATTGTCCATCGCAAGTATCTAAAGGGTTGTTTACTTGTCTTTTTAGTTGAAAATAGATAAAGTCAATATCCTCTGATGGATTACTATCCAAGAATCCTAAATCAAATTCGGCGAGTTGATGAACTCCATTTGGTGCTGGAAATGTATTTCCTCCTCCACCAGGATTTTTTGTCAAATCTGTTCCTGACTGATGTTCCTCACCAAATAAATTCACCCTGAAATTACCTGTAGTGGCATTGCTTGTGTAAAGTAGTTTTACAGACAGTAAACCACTCTTATAGTCTGTTGGGATAGGAAGATTAAAGAATATAAATGATACCGCGCTTGGAGGCATAAAAAAAACTCTCGTATTACCAATAGTTCCACGGCCGCTATCTACAAAAGAAGTATTGATTATTGACGTAGCAGAGTAAAATACAGATCTCTTAGTTGTAAATTCTGAATCAATAGGTTCTAGCTTTTCCCACAAGTCATTCTCTGCGAAGAAAAAAGCTAAGCTATCGGTATCAAATACCAATAAGCCATCAGCTGGATTACTTATTGCGGCTCTTTGGACAGTCGCAAGGCGGGGAATAAGCACACCCTGATCCGTTGATTGGACATCTAAGACAGCACTTTCATCAGCTGACATATCATCCATATTAATTGAAACCTGACCAACGCTCAGTGTACTTGTAAAAGTCAATAGAACAATGCTGTAGTAAATCTGCAGAAAGTCATTTTTTTTCATTCTAGTTTTTTTTATGTGATATCTCCAAATTATTTCTAGGTATTTATTTTTAGCTTCCCTGGTATTCAAGTAGGATTCCTAAAATCTTCAGTGTCTTTGTAGAAGTATCACTGCTACTGCCTGTATTTCTACGAAATATTAACAGCATTTGCTCTGCATCTTCATCATATAAGGCACTTGAGTCTAATGGAATTTCTTCTACAGCGAGATGACGAAAAATAATAGGGGCAGGAATGGTGGCATTCGCCACTTCGAGCGGAGCTGAAGTGAGATCATCACCTGGCGCATAGTCTTCCACCAGAATCGAAACATTAAAATTGCCAATACTACTATTACTGGTGTATAAAATCTTGGCCGATAGGAAACCATTGACCAAGTCTGCCGGCTTAGGAAGATTTACTACAATATTGCCGATTCCACCACTACCCATATCTATTACTTTGATACTCGGTATGAAAAATGCAGGATTTACAATTCCTATATCCGTATTTCCAGACAAGCTACTACTTGCTAGCGTATTTGCAGAAATGAGTAAAGACCGCGCAGATGTCGATTTTGCAGCTACTAATTCACTCCATGCAGTATCTCTGAAAAAATAGTAATTCTCTAGGTCTGTATCGTACAATACCAAACCCTGTGCAGGATCAGCTATACCTTCTCTTTCTAATGTAGTCATCCTAGGCATCAGTAGCCCTCTATCATTGGATGTAATATCCAAAATCGCACTCAGATCCGCTGGCAATCCATTCTTATTGATCGCAATCTGAGCGTGCAACTTTCCTACAAATGAGACAGCAGTTATTAAGAGGGTGAGAACATATAATCGTTTAGTTTTCATATCTTTTATTTTTTGATAAGGTGCTTTTTCTTTTGTATTAAATTGTGTCATTTTATAACCTCCAATCCACTTTCCACATCAACCCAAAATAATCTCAACCCTGTTCAATTATTCTATTGCTTGATAGTCTAGTATCATTCCTATCAACTGAAATGTTCCTGTAGAAGTATCTAAAGCACTCGCTCCATTTCTGCGAAAAATACACAACAAGAAAAGGTCATTGAGGTCTGGATTTGCTCCATCTCCTATTGAAACAGTAGCTACTTGTAGATGATTAGCTGTTGCAGGTGGTGGAAGTGTTTCTTCAGTTCCTGTAGGGGCTTGCGATATGACATCCCCAACACCAAATGCCTTCGACTGGAAAGTGACACCAATATTTCCACTAGTACTTGTACTTGTGTAGATGATCTTGGCAGTATTTAACCCACTGTGATAATCTGCAGGTATAGGGAGTGTGAATACTAAATTTGAGGTAGAGCCATTTGGCATATTTGCAGTTCTATGACTACCTACGGTTCCCCGTGATGCACTACCGGAAAAACTTGAACCGTCAAGAGATGTGGGCGTAACAAAAATAGAGCGTCCCTCCGTAGGAGCATTAAATGCGAGCTCAAGCCACCCATCTGATGTATAATAATGAAATGATTTCGTATTCGTATCATACACTATCAGCCCTTCTGCCGGATTAGAAATGAGCTCTCGCTGGGTACTTGTCATTCTAGGAAGGAGGATTCCTTTGTCCAATGATTGGATATCCAATACAGCGCTTGGATCAGCTGTTGCAGAATTGTCTTCGCTAAGCACAACTTGTCCACTGGAAGCAATAATAGTGACTAAGTGAAAGAAAAGGACTAGTACTATGTTTACTACTGATTGTTTCATTTTTAAGGTTTTGTAATTTTCAATAGATCTATTTTTTAATCCTGTAATCGTAATTTTCCTGAAGGCGTGACCGTCACGGTAGCTCCGCTAAATATTTCTATGCTCTTTAGAAATGGGGTGATCTTGTCAAGAATGGGGTCATGTTCTTGTGTAGGGATAAATACAGCATCTCCCGCCACTGGGGCACCAAATGGGGCCCAATTGAATGAATTACTCCAAGCACTTGGAGATGCTTCGAACCCAGTGAATCCTCCTTTCCAGTACTTATCTTTTGAGGTGATACAATCACCATCAATTTGTACACCTGGAACAAGCCAAAATTTGTCAAATAACTCGGCTACTGCTGCGCCTCCTTGTTGGTCGTATTCCAGCGTTGGAGATGTTCCTAAGAATTTGACAAACACATTAGGGTTTCCATAATTCCAGCCTATAAGTGTGGATGAGTAATTATCACAATCAAATGCTGTAGCACCCTCTAGCATATCCATTAAATCATCACTATTGGAGAATCTCCATCTCCCCAGATTTTGATTCATTCCGTCATTTAATGCAAACATTCTTCTGAAGCTGGTTACATTGCTAATGTCCCAATCTCCAAGGGGTTGGTTGAAGCTGTCGGCATCTTCAAACATACTTTGCATCGTCGTTACATTGCCAACATCCCATCCGGCGATCTCATCATTAAAGGCAGACGCTCCGAAGAACATTTCCTCCATATTCTCAACATTTGATACGTCCCAAGTCTCTACGTCTCCAAGATAGTTTGACGCATTCTTAAACATGCTCCTCAGTGTATTAGCTTCAGAAAGATCGGGTATATCGGTATCCAAAAGATCCGCACCTGGCCAATTTTCAAACATGGATTCCATGCTCTTCCATTTGATATCGCCCCATTGTGTAACTGCAGTCAGTGTTGCCACGTCGTGTCCCTGCATGTGTGGAAAATCACCTACAATCAGAAGCTCTTGATTCTGGGTCAAGTCTGATCCTATCACGTGATCGCTGACATTCTGATCGTACGATCCACAAGTCACCTTTCCCGTTGCTATGTCTCTTAGACAGAGAAAATAGTCATAATCATAGTCTGGATTGGGTGAGAGCACGAAGGATGTTGGAGTTTCAAACAACCATTCTGACTTGAATGGCCTGAAGATATCATCCACGTTATCACCTTCACAAAGTGTGATGCCGTCACCATCTATATCAATATTGAAAAATTCTGGATTATACGGTATCTCTACGTAGGTCGGATTGTCATTAGCTGCAGTATTAGTAGGAAGTAATTCCAGTGGATCATACCTGAATGCTTCACCAAGAAATTCGCCGTTGTTGGTATAGCTAGTAGCGAAATAATTAATTAATCCTTGGTTGTTGATACGCCCTATGATGGTGTCAATCTTTGCATCGATATTTATGATTGCACAAGGCTGATTGATGAGTTTTCCCCCTACTCCTGTGCCTACAAAAGATGAATTTTCAGTGTTGCTTGTTTCGAAAAATCCACTGTTGATGACCTCTCCTGTTTTGAAGAAGGTGTTTTCAAAACGGACAGCATCGAAGGTACTATCGATTCTTGTAGTACCATCGTTGATCAGTCTCGGATCCTCTCCGACGAACTTGATGCCTACAGGTTCTGCACTTGCATTAAGACTACCATTTATGCTGAGTACTCCTTCATCTGTGACAGAAACTCTTACACCACTACCGATGGTAATTGATGCGAGCTGAGGGCTCTCTGTGCTTAGTGTTGGCTGGTGCGTTCGTAGAGCTATCACAATGCTATCACCCTTTACAGGTAGACCGCTAGGGAACCAATTTTCAGGTTCGGTCCATGAACTGTCTATGGCACCAAGCCAGACTTTGCCCACAGGAGCTGCACAATTCGAATTTATTGGATTTCCATTTATCGTCCATCCTTTCCCTTCCAGTTCTAGTCTCGCTATACTTGCTAAGGAGTCAACTTCTGCAATGGGACCGCCTATAGCTATGTCTTCTTTATCTTCATTTCCCAGTCTCCAGCCGATGATCGTTTCAGACCAAGACTCACAAGCGAAAGCAGTGGCATCGAGAAATACATCTTCGAAGCTGGCAGCTGGATTGAATTGCCAATCTCCAAGCGGCTGGCCGAATGCATCATTGTTCTGAAACATACCATCAAAATTCTCATTAGCATTGACCTCCCATTGGCCAATAGGCTGATCAAAACTATCCGCATCAGCGAACATATATGCCATGGAGGTCACATTACTTACATCCCACTTACTGATGTCTTGATTGAATGCGCCGGCCTCAAAAAACATAGAATCCAAGGCCTCTGCAGTCTGCATATTCCAAGTACTTATATCACTATTAAAAGAACTAGCACCACTAAAAGCCGCTGTAAAATCAGATACCGCCGACAGGTCAGGAATATCTACTGCAGAAAAGGAGGTGCCTGTCCAGTCTTTAAAGCTTGCGCTCATACTCTCCCAAGCATTACTGCCCCACTGAGTCACATCTACTAGCTGAGTAGCGGGATACCCTTTGAAGTGTGGAAATCTACCTGATATCTCAAGGGTATACGCTCCACCATCCACAAAAGTGGTCGTAAAATCTCCGTCAGAGGTGGTATGAGAGCCTACAATCTGCATCGTAGGATCTGACACCAGTGTCCACACATAGTCAAAATCATAGATCCCTGCTTGAAGGGGTATGGTGAGATCACTACCAGTACCTACAGTCCATGTAGTAGTAAAAGGTTGTGCCTTGATACTATATCGATATATACTGCCACTGTTTCTCCCATAGTCGTCACCTCTCACTGTACTGACAAATAAGTTATGGCTATCATGAGCTAGACTAAAGCCAAATTGATCACGGAAAAAAGGTTCTAGCTGTCGAATTTCAGCTACCAAACCCCAATTATCAATACCGCCCTCGTCTTTTTTGAATAGATATACTCTGCCCGTACCACTGAAACTTGGTGCTGCGATCACCAATACATCTCTGTAAAGACTGACGGTTCGACCAAAACGATTAAAGCTAGTAGAACCCGGGTTCTCAATATATTTTACACGAGCATAGG